>NZ_JCBDGK010000014.1:0-16177 GCF_059834005.1 Vibrio sp. R12-SW3-ISO1 | reverse complement strand
TTAGATAAACAAGCACTCACTTACGCCATTGCGCGTTGCTGCCAAATCAAAGCGGAAGTGGTGGCGCAAGATGAGAAAGAATCTGGAATTCGCGCGTTGTTGAATCTAGGTCATACATTTGGTCATGCGATTGAGGCTGAGTTAGGGTATGGTAATTGGCTCCACGGTGAAGCGGTCTCTTCGGGTACCGTGATGGCTGCAAAAACCGCTCAGCTTCAAGGGCTTATTGATGAGCAGCAAGTGAAGAGAATTGTCTCTATACTAAAAAGAGCCAAGCTGCCAATCCACACACCAGACAGCATGTCATTTGATGACTTTATCAAACACATGATGCGCGATAAGAAAGTGCTTTCTGGTGAATTGAGATTGGTTCTACCGACCAGCATTGGCAGTGCCGATGTGGTGAAAGGTGTCCCAGAGTCCGTGTTACGAGACGCAATCGACTATGGGCGCACGCTGTAATTGATTGAACTGTGGCGCAGTGGCTTAGGTCGCTGCGCACTCTACGTCTTAGGATGATGCAATGAGCTCCCCGCGTGTTTTGGAGTTAGACTCTCAAACTGAGTTGCTGGAACGCCTGCAACTGCTGACTAACTTTGGATCCAACCTCGTCACCATTGGTGGCGAAAGTGGTGCGGGCAAAACTTGGCTTGCGCAGCGATTTTTAGAAGCGTGGTCGCCAGACAAAAACCAATCTCTGCTTTTGTGTCACCCCAATCAGGACGAATCTCAACGACGCCTTACCGTCCTCTCTCAGCTTTTTTCTGAACCTCTGTTTAACCCTGCAGACGCCTTGTCTGAATCCTTTATTCGTTTAATGGAGGGAGAGCGCTGTGATGTGTTGATCGCCATCGACGACGCGCACTTGTTGAGTGAGTCGTTCATTTCAGAATTGTGGATGTTAGTCCTTGAGGCGCAAGAGCGCCCGCAGTGGAACGTCAATGTGGTGCTCTTTGCGGCATCCAATAGCCTTGAGCCTTTGTTGACGCGATTGAGTTACGGCCAAGAGCATAAACCGATAGATTTTGATATCGAGCCGCTGACTGAGCACGAAGCGGAACGATTTTTTGAGCACCTCGTGATTCGATATGTCGAAGACGACATGGAAAAACGAGTGAGAAATGCATACCGCAGTGTCGCGCGTCGGCCCGGTAAAATTATGGCGCTAGGGGAACAGAAAGTGGAAAAAAGGATCATTATCCGCTCGATTGTTGCATCACCGTTGAATATGGCGTTGGTGATTATTGTCCTGTTATTGCTGATCGGCGGTGGTTACTGGTGGTTGATGAATCAGCCCACCCCAGATGAGAAAGCCCAGCAAATCAGTCAAAACTTGGAGCAAACGGTCATTCCAACTCTGCCCGAAACGCCCGCTCCAGACACGCAAACGAGTGAAGCGAAGACCGTCGAGCCTGAGCCGGTGACCGACCCCTCTCTGACCAATGCCGAGGATGACTCTGCGTCCTTGCCACCAAGCGTGACCAGTGAAGTGTCGAGTGTCGGCAATCCTGATGATACCCATCAACGTGTGGTCATCACTTCTGAAGTGGTGGATGCTTTGCTTGAAGGTAAACCAGAACAGGCCGATACGACGCCGATTGATGAGGTGGTGGAAGCATCGATTCCCGAGTCTGACCCCCAAGCTGAACAAGAGAGCGCACCTCAAGCAGACGCGCAGCCAGAGCCAGAGGTGGTGATCCGTTTCTCCTTCACCAAAGATGAATTGAAAAGCTTTTCGCCACGCAGCTACACCTTGCAGCTGGCGGCAGTGAACAGCTTAGAAGAGGTACAGCGCTTTATTGATACACACCAATTGGCCAATCAAGTCTTCATTTACCCTACGGTCAGAAGCGGGGTGGAGTGGTTTATTGTCACTTACCAAAACTACCCTACCATTCAACTGGCGCGAGATGCGGTGCAGACGCTTCCTGAGGCGTTGCAACAGCTTGACCCATGGGCAAAATCGCTCGGTCAGGTGCAGAGCGAGTTGGAGAGAGTCGAATAACGGCGATTTGTTCGCGTCATTCGCAGTTGCGCAGGCAAGTGCTTTGGTCGGGGCGGTAAATATGATACATTCCGCCCCCTTATTTTGTGGTTGATAAATAGAGCAGTAGATGAAGAAGCAGCGAGCCTTCCTCAAGTGGGCAGGTGGAAAATACGGTCTGGTCGAAGATATCCAACGCTACCTGCCTGAAGGTCGTAAGTTGGTTGAACCGTTCGTTGGTGCTGGTTCTGTGTTTCTTAATACGGATTATGAGCAGTACCTGCTGGCAGACATCAACCCTGATCTCATCAATCTCTACAATCTGCTCAAAGACAACCCTGAGAGCTACATTCCTGAGGCGAAACGCTGGTTTACCCCAGAGAACAATCGCAAAGAAGCCTATCTGGCGATTCGCGCCGAGTTTAACCAAAGTGATGACACCTTCTATCGCTCTCTGGCGTTTTTGTATATGAACCGTTTTGGTTTTAACGGCCTGTGCCGTTACAACAAAAAAGGCGGCTTCAATGTACCGTTTGGCTCGTACAAAAAGCCTTACTTCCCAGAAGCTGAGCTGGAGTTTTTTGCCGCGAAAGCCAAGAAAGCCACCTTTGTTTGTGAAGGCTACGCCGAGACATTTAAACGCGCGCGCAAGGGCAGTGTGGTGTATTGCGATCCGCCTTATGCGCCGCTGTCGACGACCGCCAACTTTACCTCGTACGCGGGCAATGGCTTTTCACTCGATGATCAAGCTGCCTTGGCTGATGTCGCTGAGCGTGCGGCCAAAGAGCGTGGTATCTCCGTGTTGATTTCTAACCACGACACAACGCTCACCAGACGCCTGTATCACGGCGCGCAGTTGAACGTGGTCAAGGTTAAACGGACCATCAGCCGCAATGGTGCAGGGCGCAATAAAGTCGATGAGCTGCTCGCACTATTCCAACCAGGCGAAAGCAAATAGCCACTGTATTCCTACCGCCAGCTTAGGTAGAATTGCGCAACGATTATTCAGCGCAACCTAACAGAGGTCAGGTATGAAAGATTTTCTTATTGCTCCATCCATTTTGTCGGCCGATTTTGCTCGCCTTGGTGAGGATGTCGAAAAGGTGCTCGCCGCCGGTGCCGATGTGGTTCACTTTGATGTGATGGACAACCACTACGTACCTAACCTAACGTTTGGCGCACCTATTTGCCAAGCGCTGCGTGACTATGGCATCACCGCCCCTATTGATGTGCACTTGATGGTAAAGCCTGTGGATCGTATCATCCCGGACTTTGCTAAGGCGGGGGCATCAATGATCACTTTCCATATCGAAGCCTCTGAACACGTAGACCGCACACTGCAACTGATCAAAGAGCATGGCTGTCAGGCGGGGGTGGTGCTCAATCCTGCAACGCCACTGGCTCACCTTGAGTACATCATGGATAAAGTCGATCTGATCCTATTGATGTCAGTAAACCCTGGGTTTGGTGGTCAATCATTCATTCCTCACACGCTAGATAAACTGCGTGCCGTTCGCGCTATGATTGATAAATCAGGCCGTGATATTCGTTTAGAAATTGATGGTGGAGTGAAGGTGGATAACATTCGTGAAATCGCAGAAGCGGGCGCGGATATGTTTGTCGCCGGTTCCGCCATTTTCAATCAGCCGGATTACAAAGCCGTAATCGATGAGATGCGCGCTGAGCTGGCCAAAGTGAAGTCATAACTCAGTAATCCAATTTGGCTGTTTGCCCATATAAAGTGACCTGGCGGGTCAATCATGCCCGCCCTAAGAGTGACTAAAAAAGTCGCCGCTCAACCATTAGGAAGATTCATGAATGACATTAAATTGATCGCGTTCGATCTTGATGGCACCTTGCTCGACAGTGTGCCGGATCTCGCGGTTGCAGCCTCCGCGGCTGTCGAAGCGCTCGGTTATGCGCCGGTGGCGGAAGAAGAGGTGCGTGATTACGTCGGTAACGGTGCCGATGTTTTGATTGGCCGCACCTTATCTCGCAGCTTAACGCTTGACCCCGATCTTGATCCTGCGCTGTTAGTCAAAGCTCGTCACCTCTTTGATGACTTTTACGCCCAAGGTGGACACAAGCTGAGCCATCTTTACCCTCAAGTAAAAGAGACGTTAGCGGCGTTGCATGAGCAAGGTTTCACCCTAGCATTGGTGACAAACAAGCCGAGTAAGTTCGTGCCTGATGTGCTCGTACAGCATGGTATTGATCACTACTTCAGTGACATCATCGGCGGTGATACCTTCCCAGAAAAGAAACCCAACCCGATGGCGCTCAACTGGCTGCTTGAAAAGCACCACTGCGGTGCAAAACAGATGCTGATGGTCGGCGACTCGAAAAACGACATTCTTGCGGCGAAGAACGCAGGGTGTTACTCGTTTGGTTTGACCTACGGATACAACCACGGCGAACCGATTACCGACTCACAGCCGGACTACGTCGCCGATACCATCGCTGATTTACTCGAAGTGGTCGCGGTTTGCGCTTAAGCGCAACGAAATCGCTTCCAAAATACTCGTTAATGAGTACACTGGATAAACCGTGTCGGCGTCAGGCTGGGCGCGGTTTTTTCATTTATTAAGATTAAGAAGTCAAAGGAATCATTCTAATGAGCAAACCCATCGTATTGAGTGGTGTTCAACCGTCAGGTGAACTAAGTATCGGTAACTACTTGGGTGCTCTACGTCAATGGCAGCAGATGCAAGACGATTATGATTGCCAATATTGTGTGGTTGACCTTCATGCCATCACAGTGCGTCAAGACCCGAAAGCACTGCATGAAGCAACTCTAGATGCATTGGCAATTTGTCTCGCAGTGGGCGTTGATCCGAAGAAGAGCACGTTATTTGTCCAGTCCCACGTACCGGAACATGCTCAACTTGGTTGGCTTCTTAACTGTTACACCCAAATGGGTGAACTGGGCCGAATGACTCAGTTTAAAGACAAATCAGCGCGCTATTCGAAAGACACCTCTAGCCAGTTTGGCGATGTCAACGTTGGTCTGTTCGATTACCCTGTGTTGATGGCAGCCGACATTCTGCTTTACGGCGCGCATCAAGTTCCGGTCGGCAGTGACCAGAAGCAGCATCTTGAGCTGGCGCGTGATATCGCCAACCGCTTTAACAACATCTACTCGCCTGAGCAGCCAATCTTTGAAGTGCCAGAGCCGTACATTCCAACCGTGAATGCGCGTGTTATGAGTCTTCAGGATGCGACCAAGAAGATGTCGAAGTCGGATGATAACCGCAAGAACGTGATTACGCTGTTGGAAGAGCCGAAGTCGATTCTTAAAAAGATCAACAAGGCGCAAACCGATACAGAAACGCCACCACGTATCGCCCACGATTGGGACAACAAAGCGGGCATTTCAAACCTAATGGGCCTCTACTCGGCGGCGACAGGTATGAGCTTTGCAGAGATTGAAGCCAAGTACCAAGGCGTAGAAATGTACGGCCCATTTAAGAAAGACGTGGGTGAAGCAGTGGTGGCGATGCTTGAGCCGATTCAAGCGGAATACCACCGTATTCGTGCCGATCGTGCTTACATGGATCAAGTGATGAAGCAAGGTGCGGAGAAAGCGTCTGCTCGTGCCGCTGAGACGCTGAAGAAAGCGTATGAAGCGGTAGGTTTCGTTGCTCGTCCGTAGGTGAGGATTTTAGTTCCTAGTTCCTAGAGGTCGAATTCTAGGAACTAGGCACTCACTTCTAGGAACTGACGCCTACTGTGCCCCTTCAAAGCCCATTTGTCGCCATGCTTCAAAAGCGATGATCGCAACCGCATTGGACAAATTTAAGCTGCGTGCGTCTGGCATCATAGGAATGCGAATACGCTGCTCCATTGGCATGCTTTCGATCAATTCAGCTGGCAGGCCACGAGTTTCCGGTCCAAACAGCAACACATCGCCTGGTTGGAATTGGGCGTCTACATGGTGGCCTGTGGTTTTGGTTGTGCAGGCAAAAATGCGGTATTCGCTGCGTTCTTTTTGCAGATATTCGAGAAATGCCGAGTAGTCTTTGTGACGAGTGACGCGCGCGAGATCATGGTAGTCCAAACCGGCGCGGCGCACTTTTTTCTCTTCTAAATCAAATCCTAATGGCTCAATCAAGTGCAGGTTAGCGCCACAGTTTGCGCACAAGCGAATAATGTTGCCCGTATTCGGGGCGATTTCGGGTTCAAATAGGGCAATATCAAACATGGTTTTGGTTACTTTTTCTGATAAGACCCAAGAGTATAAGGCGGTGATGAAACACCGCCAAGTGCCGTGTGACGTTGTTAGTCTGTTTTGTTGTAGGTCTAATTAGCTCAGCGCTTGATGATAATTCTCTGCGACCGCCTCCCAGTTGACGACATTCCACCACGCGTTAATGTAGTCAGGGCGGCGATTTTGGTAGCTGATGTAGTAGGCATGCTCCCACACATCCAAGGCCAAAATGGGCTCGCCTTGAATGGCCGCCACGTCCATGAGTGGATTGTCTTGATTGCTGGTCGAGGTAATCACCAGTTGATTATCTTTGACGATCAGCCAAGCGAAACCGGAGCCAAAGGTATTGATTGCAGCGTCGCTAAACTGCTGTTGGAACTCGGAAAAGCTGCCAAAGGTCTCCTCAATGGCGCGGCCAAGCTCACCGCTGGGCACACCACCGCCATTGGGCGCCATGCAATTCCAATACAGGACGTGGTTGTAATAGCCACCACCGTTATTGCGAACGGCGGGGGCCAGTGAGGAGATGTTGGCAAAAATGCGACGCAGCGACTGCTGCTCTAGTTCACTGTCTTTGATTGCCGCGCAGAACTTATCGAAATACGTTCTGTGGTGTTTGCTGTAGTGAACTTCCATGGTTTTTGCGTCGATATAAGGCTCAAGCGCATCATACGCATAAGGAAGTTCAGGAAATTGGTGCACCATCGTAAATCCTCCATGTTTGGAGAATTTACTTTAAATGATAATGAGATCGATTATCAACTGTAAAGTTGATGTGGGTATTGCGAACTTCCATGACAACGCATGATTTATTGGCACAGCGGCAGACAAATCGTCACGCGTAATCCACCTAGCGGACTGCGGCTCGCTTTGATTGTGCCACTGTGTTGGCGTATTGCGCTTTCGGTAATTGCCAGGCCAAGACCGGTTCCGCCGCTGTGTCTGTCTCGCGCCGTGGAGACTCGGTAGAAAGGTCGGAATATCGACTCCAGTTCATCGTCTGGCACCCCTTCGCCGTTGTCATCGACGATAACTTGGACGGCGTCATCGGCGACGTGAAGTTGGATGTCGATTTTGTCTTCGCCGTAATGAATCGCATTGCGCACCACGTTGTCCACCGCGCTCATGAGCAGTTTGGGGTTGCCTGAAATGGTGCGATTGGGAATCGCATCGTAGCGCAGGCTTTTACTCATTTGCTCTGCCTCAAATTGCGCGTCACAGAAGATGGCTTCCCACAAACTGCTCAAGGCTTGTTTTTCTCGCATCATGTGACTGTTGACTTGAATGCGCGACAACTCCAACAGCTCACCAATCATCTGCTCAAGGCGCTGAGCCTCGGTATCGATGCGCGTCAGCTCGGTGCTCTCTCCTTGCTTACGCACGGCAAGACCGGTCGCCATTCTGAGCCTAGTGAGCGGTGAACGCAGTTCGTGAGAGATGTCAGAGAGTAAGCGCTGCTGCCCCGAGATCATCTGATTAACGGCTTCGACCATCTGGTTAAAACTTTCTCCGGCTTGACGAAATTCGCTGGTGCCTTTCTCCAGTTGCGGGTCCACCTCAAATTCACCGGCGGCGACGCGTTTTGCTGCGCGTTCGAGACGTCTTGCAGGTTGGCTCAGTGCCCAAGCAAGCCACAACAGTAGCGGAGTGCTCACCAACATGACGGCCAGTAGAAGTTGGAGTGGACGATCAAACAGATTAAGGATAAATGGCGCGGGTTGATTCCACTTGATGCCGACGTAGAGCAGCAGAGGCTGCTTGGCTAACGTCACCGGAATAGGGCCGGCAAGCATATAATGGCCGTAGAGCTTCTGCTTGGGTGCTTCAGCTAACTCGACGCTGGTAATAAAGTTTTGCAGTGCGCGAATCTTGAAATCTTTCGGGTCTTGCGACGTCAGTATGTTGCCATCGATATCCGACACATAGAAACGCGGGCCGCTGTCTTTTGGTGGCCTTCCACCCTCACTGCCTTGCCTACGTGGCCCTTCAAGCTGGAATAATATCCGCGCGAGGTTGGACTCTCCGGCGAAGCGTTGCTCGACTCTGTCTCGCACTTCCCTTAAGTCGTTGAGGTGAGTGCTCGGAATGTCTCGTGCTTTTCTTGGATCGAGATGGGGCAGGGAGAGCACCGCCATCAGCACCAAAAACATGGTAAACCAAAAGATGGCGAAGATGCGTCCATACAGGCTAGTGATTTTCGGTAAACGCATCAGTTTTCCTCAACCAACAAGTAGCCGCGGCCACGTAAGGTTTTGATCCGTGGCTTGCCGTCAGCGCGCTCTGGCAGCTTTTTACGCAGGTTGGAGACGTGCATGTCAATGGCGCGATCAAACGCCGCCAGTCGCTTGCCTAGCACATCCAAACTTAACGCTTCTTTGGTGAGTGTTTCACCTGGGTTTTGCACAAAATGGCTCAACAAAGCGAATTCTGTGGTCGTCAGTTCGAGTAAGTCACCTTGGCAATAGGCTTCTTGCTTGCCCGGATAGACTTTAAGATCTTGGTATTCGATGCAGTCGCCGTTTTTGCTCGCCGATTTACCTTGGGTGCGACGCAGAATCGCTCGGATACGTGCGAGCAGTTCTCGGTCACTGAATGGTTTGGGTAGGTAATCATCGGCACCGAGTTCGAGGCCAATGACGCGATCGATCTCTTCCCCTTTCGCGGTGAGCATCAGTACGGGTGTTTCCCACTTTTCTCGTAGACGTTTGAGTGTTTCCATACCATTGAGTTTGGGCATCATCACATCGAGCAAGATGAGATCAATCTCATCGCTGACCAGTGCTAATCCCTCTTCGCCATTGTTCGCCTCGGAGATGGTGAAGCCTTCAAACGTTAACACCTCAGTCAATAGCCCGGTGAGTTCGGTGTCATCATCAATCAATAATAGGTGTGCCATAGTTACCACTCTTACAAACGTCACTGAGTTAATAGTACTGGTAAATCGTCTGGAGATTGAGACTAATTTTTCCTCTTTACGATTCTTTACGCTGCCTAAACGTCACTTTACTTAGCATGGCCTATTCTACACTCAAGCGCTGTGAAGACAGCTCCACACAATAACTTGAACAAGAAAGGTAACGATTATGAACACTGCAAAAAAAATGGTATTGGCTGCTGTTGTCCTCCCTCTCACATTAGGTACTGCGAGCGCATGGGCGTTCGGTGGCGGTGGTAAAGATAACCACAAAGGGCCGCGTGATGAGTGTCGTGGTGGTCTGGATCGCGGCATCATGCGTCAACTGGACCTAACCGAAGAGCAGCAAGCACAGCTTAAAGAGATGCGCGAAGCCGGTCGTGATGAAATGAAAGCGAAATTCAAAGAGAATTTTGAGTCACATCAAGCGCAGATGCAGGCACACCGTGCGAGCGTGCAAGCGTTGGTACTGGCTGACACCTTCGATCAAGCGGCCGCACAAGAATTGGCGAAACAGATGGTCGACCAACAGACTGAGCGTCGTGTGAAGATGCTAGAGAAAGAACACAAAATGTTAAGCGTACTAACACCTGAGCAAAAAGCTAAGTTTGTTGAGCTGCAACAAGAGCGCGCGACAGAGTGTGGCGAGAAAATGCAAAAACGCATGAACAAAAACTGATCATCGCTCTCTACTGCCTTTGGCGACCTTCGGGTCGCCTTTTGCGTTTCCGGGGCTTGGCTGCACTTTCACCACACATAAGGTTATACTTAAGCCAATTTTTGCAATGGCTTAACGTAGAAAACGGATATGAAACAAGAATATGCACGTTTGGTGACGATGGCAGCATGGACCGCTACGCTTGTCGCCAGTGGCTTGCTGGTGGTCAAGGTGGGCGCTTGGTGGATGACGGGCTCAGTGAGTCTACTCGCGTCACTGATCGACTCTATGCTCGATATTGCCGCCTCGTTGGTCAATCTGGTTGTGGTGCGCTACTCACTTCAACCTGCGGATCGTGAACATGCGTTTGGTCACGGCAAAGCGGAATCGCTGGCGGCGCTGGCTCAAGCGATGTTTATCTCAGGCTCTGCGGTATTCCTGATTCTTAATGGCGTCGACCGATTTTTCCGTCCTCATGCCTTGGTGTCGCCTGAATATGGCGTCTATGTGAGCTTTTTCGCCATGTTGGTGACGTTCGGTTTGGTCACATTTCAACGCCATGTGGTGAAAAAAACCGGCAGCCAAGCCATTGCCGCAGATTCATTACACTACCAATCGGACTTATACATGAACGCCGCGATCATGGTGGCGCTTGGCCTCAGCTGGTTTGGTATTACTCAGGCAGATGCGGTGTTTGCCATCATCATCGGCGGGTACATTCTGTTTAGCGCCTATAAGATGGTCAAAGAGGCAATTCAAACCTTGCTCGATAGAAAGTTGCCCGATAAGGAGCTTGCTCAGATCAAAGCATGTTGTCTCTCTGTGGAAGGGGTGCACGGCGTGCATCAGTTGCGTACCCGTATGTCAGGGCCAACGCGCTTCATCCAATTGCATCTTGAGCTGGACGATCATCTACCGCTGATTGAGGCGCATCGAATTTCGGATCGCGTAGAAGATTCGCTGTTGGCGACCTTCCCCGAAGCAGACGTATTGATCCACCAAGATCCCTATTCTGTGGTGTTCGGTAAAGAGCGTAAACAGAAGGTTCATCGCTGGGAGTCTTAGCGAAGAGGCGACAAATGGCTGGGGGTTGGCTATCTTTCTAGCGAGTGAGTATTAACCTTGATACTGACGTGTATCAATTCCCGTTATGAGCAAAGCTGTAATACTCTTACATAAGTAGAAAACTTACATTAACGTCTACAAAATAAAAGTAGTATTCCTTGTGGGGCAAGGTAACATACTACGCAGTTAAAGGAATTTTGTTGGTGGCCGCCTGTAAACCACTAACGTAATATTTTGAAATAAGATTCCCAAAAATCGAGGGTGAGCATGATTAAGAAGATTGGTGTTTTGACAAGTGGCGGTGACGCCCCTGGTATGAACGCAGCAGTACGTGGCGTAGTCCGCACTGCACTCTCTGCAGACATTGAAGTATACGGAATTTACGATGGTTATCTTGGCCTTTACGAAAACCGTATCGAGAAATTGGATCGTTCGAGCGTTTCTGATGTGATCAACCGTGGTGGTACTTTCTTGGGCTCGGCACGTTTTCCTGAGTTCAAAGAGGAGTCGGTACGCCAAAAGGCGATCGAGAACCTGAAAGAGCACGGTATCGAAGCCTTGGTGGTAATCGGTGGTGACGGTTCGTACATGGGTGCGAAGAAGCTGACTGAAATGGGTTACCCATGTATCGGTCTACCGGGCACGATTGATAACGACATCGCGGGCACGGATTACACTATCGGTTACCTCACTGCGCTTAACACGGTTATCGATGCGATTGACCGTCTGCGTGACACTTCATCGTCTCACCAGCGTATTTCTATCGTTGAAATCATGGGTCGTCACTGTGGCGATTTGACCCTGATGTCAGCGATTGCGGGCGGTTGTGAATACATCATCACCCCAGAAACTGGCCTTGATAAAGAGAAGCTGATCAGCAACCTCCAAGACGGTATCAAGAAAGGTAAAAAGCACGCGATCATCGCTCTGACTGAGCTGATGATGGATGCCAATGTACTGGCAAAAGAGATTCAGACTGCCACTGGTCGTGAAACTCGTGCGACCGTGCTAGGCCACATTCAACGTGGTGGTCGCCCAACAGCATTTGACCGAGTTCTCGCGTCGCGTATGGGTAACTACGCCGTACACCTATTGATGGAAGGTCAAGGTGGCCGTTGTGTGGGTATCCAGAAAGAGCAACTGGTTCACCATGACATCATCGATGCGATTGAAAACATGAAGCGTCCAGTTCGTCACGATCTGTTCAAAGTCGCGGAAGAGCTGTTCTAATTAACAGCGCCCAACTGAGAACAAGCAAAAGGCCAGTATCATACTGGCCTTTTTGTTTTTCGTCTCACGTCAGAGTGGTGGCGCTAGTTAATGGCAGTCGAAATCAGATACCCAACAAAGGTCGCGCTGACGACGCCAATAAACCCGGGCAGGATGAAGCTGTGATTGAGTACATACTTACCAATTTGCGTTGTCCCTGAACGGTCAAAGGAGATGGCCGCCAAATCACTGGGGTAGAACGGGAAGAAGAAGTACGCGTAACAAGCGGGCAAGACGCCGATAAGTACGGGAGCAGGAATGCCCATCGCAAAGCCAAGGGGGAGCATAATCGTCAGCACGGCGGCTTGGCTTTTCAAGAATACCGAAACCACAAACATCGCAATCGCAAACGTCCACGGGTGCGCTGCGACAACATCGCTGACTAGGCTGATTAGATAGGGTTTGTGATGGCCGATGATGGTGTCACTCATCCAAGCAATACCAAATATGATGATGACCGCCGTCATCCCCGCAATAAAGACATTACTGTGAACAATTTTCTTCGGGTTCACTTTGGTGGTGAGCAATATCACTGCGCCGACCGACAGCATCAAAAACTGAATCGCGACCGACATTTTGACCCCTTGTGGCAGTAAGGAGAGATCTTTGCCAAACATGGCGACAAAAATCACCGTCAAGATACCAGCCAAAAAGATCCCCAGACCTTGCTTCGCCATTTTCTGGTCATGTTGAACGTCTCGGCTCTCTTGTTCTTCATCGATCAATTGCGCTTTGAACTCAGGATCTTTGCAGCGTTCGATAAAAGCAGGATCTTGGTCGAGTTCTTTGCCGCGTTTTAGACTCCATAGACAGCCAATTAACACGCCCGTCAGGGTCGCAGGAATGGTGACCATGAGGACGTTAACCAGACTGATGTCGAGATGGTTGTCTGCGGCTGTCGCCATGACGACAGCGGCCGCTGCGGCGATCGGGCTCGCAGTGATACCCATTTGCGATGCGACCGTTGCCATCGCCATTGGACGTTCGGGGCGAATGCCCTTCTTGTAAGCCACATCATAAATGACCGGCAGAAGTGGGTAGACTGAGTGACCGGTGCCGACAAGCACGGTCAGAGAGTAGGTACACAGTGGGCCAAGGAAGACGATTTGGTTGGGGTGTTTGCGCAGCAAACGCTCAGCAAATTTGACCAAGAGTTTGAGGCCACCAGTAGCCTCTAAGGTTGCAGAGGCAGCCACCACGGCAAGAATGATCAGCATGACACTGATCGGTGGGCTACCGGGGGCGATACCAAACACAAATGCAAGGACAGAGACGCCCAAGCCGCCAAGTAAACCAAACGCGATGCCGCCATGGCGAATGCCAACAAAAATGACGGCCAGCAGCAGCAACATATGTATATAAAACATGATCACATCCTGGGGGGTAATAGATAATTTTGATTTATGCTACTCAAAACCCTTTCGCTGGAATGTGAAGTTGTATGCTTATCTCGCGTGTCTGTTTTACAATCCGCCAGTTCTTTGTTTTTCGTCAATAAAAACCGCGCTATTTGCGTTTGTGCTCGAAAATTGTTCGTTCGACACTCGGCGAGATTCTTTGCGGTTTTGGAATTTCTGATGCACGCCACGGCGCAATGCCTTGATGTGGTTTTCCGCTTTATCGACGCCCAGCAGCACACTTAATGTCAGTACGGTAATGACGATGGATTGTTGCTCATAGCCCAGCCCTGTCATCAGCCCAAGCGCCGCTAACACCCAAATGACCGCCGCAGAGGTGACGCCATGAATTTTGCCATCCAATGTCATCATCACGCCTGCGCCTAAAAAGCCAACCCCTGTAATGATCTGACCCAATACGCGGGCTTGGTCTAAGGTGTTCGGTGAGAGCGACACGGCCATCGACATAAAACAGTACGTGCCTGCGATAATAAGGATTGACGTGCGGATACCGACTGGCTTGCCGCGTGTTTGACGTTCGACACCAATAAGAATGCCGTTGATCGCGCAGCAAAGCAGTGCTGACCAAGAAAACGGACCGAGGTCTAACAAGGATGAGAGTGAAGGGTGCATGGTCTCCTCTGAGATGGGCATGAGTGATACTGGGAAACCGCAAAGTATGCACTGAGTGTCTCAGAGGAGCGAACAAAAGCTTTTTGTCGTCGGGATTACTCTAAATGTAAATCAAGGGGGGTTTTGCTTTTTCTGCCGCCGATCTCTCGCGTCAAGGTAGGCACAAGGTAACCAGATACGCGCTCGATCACTCCCGCCATGATGGTTTTCGCTTCGCTGTCTGAAATATGAAAATGCGCGCTGCCTTGCACCTTATCCAGCACATGCAGATAGTAGGGTAAAATGCCCGCATCAAATAGAGACTCGCTTAACGCCACTTGGGCATCCACACTGTCATTGATACCTTTCAGCATCACCGCTTGGTTCAACATGGTCACACCAACCTGCTTAAGCGCGCGCACCGCTTCGCTAAAGGGCACATCTATCTCATTGGCGTGATTGATGTGGGTGACCAACACCACTTGCAGTCGCGTGCTGGCCAGCAGTGTGCACAACCCGTCTGTGACGCGAGCAGGGATCACCACAGGTAGGCGAGTATGAATGCGCAGACGCTTAATGTGCGGGATGGCTGCGATGGCGGAAATCAACCATTCCAGTTCATTATCTTTGGCCATTAATGGGTCGCCCCCCGAGAGAATCACTTCGTTGAGCTCGGTGTGAGCGGCGATGTAGTCGAGGTTTTTTTGCCAAACGGCTTTGTTGCCGCGATTGTCCTGATAGGGAAAGTGGCGGCGAAAACAGTAGCGACAGTTGATTGCGCAGCCGCCTTTGACAATTAAAAGCGCTCGATTGCGATACTTATGCAGTAAGCCCGGTTGGGCGTTATCTTGCTCTTCGAGTGGATCTTGGCTAAAACCTGGGTGCCATTCAAGCTCTTGCGCGACCGGTAAAACTTGGCGCAGTAAAGGATCCTCTGGGTTGCCCTTTTCCATGCGAGCAACAAAACTTAACGGGACACGCTGAGCAAATTGTTTGCGTGCAGCAAAGCCGTCTTGCCACGGGGTGGGGTCAATCTCGAGATGTCGTAATAACTCGGCCGGATCCGAGATCCCACTTGCTAGTTGATTGAGCCAGTTTTGCTCAACAGATTCGACTTTTCGGGTTATGATAGGCGGCATTGAATTTAGCTCTAAGAATGTAAGAGGAAAAAATGGCTACAGTTAGCACGAATGAATTTAAAGGCGGCTTGAAACTCATGCTCGACAACGAGCCTTGTGTGATCCTTGAAAATGAATACGTTAAGCCGGGTAAAGGCCAAGCGTTCAACCGCGTAAAAATTCGTAAGCTTCTTTCTGGTAAAGTGCTAGAGAAAACCTTTAAGTCTGGTGACACATGTGAAGTCGCAGACGTTATGGATATCGATCTAGATTATCTCTATAACGACGGTGAATTCTACCACTTTATGAATGCGGAAACGTTTGAGCAGATCGCGGCGGATGCGAAAGCCGTGGGCGAGAGCGCAAAATGGTTGGTGGAAAACAACACCTGTATGCTGACGCTGTGGAACGGTAACCCTATCGTTGTAACGCCACCTAACTTCGTTGAGCTTGAAGTGACAGATACCGACCCTGGCCTGAAAGGTGATACACAGGGTACCGGTGGTAAGCCTGCTACGCTATCAACCGGTGCTGTGGTTCGTGTACCACTGTTTATCTCTATCGGTGAAGTGATCAAAGTCGACACGCGCTCAGGCGAGTACGTGGGTCGCGTAAAATAATCACCCGATGCGTGATAGCGTGAGAAAAAGGCCACATCGTGGCCTTTTTTGTTTTTTCGGCTGCGGCAAAGTGTCACAATAGCCTGAGTTTGTTAGTGATATAGAGATCAAAGGTTCTCGTTTATGAAAGCGTCTTTGCAAATTTGGTTGGGTGCGGCTCGGCCAAAAACGCTCCCGCTGGCGCTGGTGTCGATTTTGACCGGTAGCGTGCTAGCGTACTCTCATCATGAGTTTTCTCTACCGATCGCACTGTTGGCGTTTGCGACGGCGACCTTATTGCAAATTCTCTCCAATCTCGCCAATGATTACGGTGATGCCGTCAAGGGCACCGAT
>NZ_JCBDGK010000013.1:0-27375 GCF_059834005.1 Vibrio sp. R12-SW3-ISO1 | reverse complement strand
TCTTATCTGGGTGTGGTGCACTGCCTAAGCCCGTGAGGAACCTTGGCAAAAGTGATGTCGATTTTGTCATGGACGTTCACGCTAGGGAACAAAAAGCGCTGTTAATAGAGCTGACACGCAAGCTTTACGTAAGAAATCCTTGGCAACTCAAAAAAGCGCCCGACATGACGTTAGATCAGCGACTCACGCAAATCTTTGGCGACGAGGACACCATTGAACTCCCGAGCTTAGTGTTCGAGGAACTCGGCGGTCTAACCAGCATTGATGCGATACTGCTCAGTTTCAATGATGACTTCCAAGGAGATCGCGTGTTCGCGGCAATGGTAGGACTAACAGAGATGCTCAGGCGATCGTACAACCACCAGCAAGAGTTCTTCATCCTCGATTCTCTGGATGAGCAGGCACTCTATAACAGCGCACGCAATATAGAAGTGTTTGTCTGGCGCTTGTATAAGCGCAGAGACGATACGGGCGAGCTGTTTCTCCTCTCAAACCAACTTGAGGGGGACGACTATGACATCAGCTTTGATCGGCTGTTTGCCAAGATGGTGATGATTCAAGATATGATGGCGCTCATCGTCGCAGACAAAACCAATCGCAGTATCACCAAAGTCGTCCAAGGTGTGGCACAGTTTGTCTTCTTGCCGATCCCTTAACAGTCGTTGTGTTATCAATACAGACCTAAAACAGACAACCCCCGCAGTATGAGTGCGGGGTTGTTTATTTTTCGCGAGATGGACTCATCGCCATCGAAACTAAATGGTCATGATGGTTTCGCGATAGAACTTGAGCTCTGCGATCGACTCTTTGATGTCGTCCATCGCCAAATGACTGCCCTTTTTCGAAAACTGCGTCAACACTTCCGGCTTCCAACGACGCGTTAACTCTTTAAGCGTGCTGACGTCGATGTACCGATAATGGAAATAGGCTTCGAGCTCTGGCATGTGTTGGTATAAGAATCGACGATCTTGACCAATACTATTGCCACAAATCGGTGATTGGCCTTTCGCTACCCACTGCTCTAAAAAGGCTAAGGTCTGTTCTGCTGCTTGCTGCTCGCTCACTTGGCTCTGGCGAACTCTCTCCACCAAACCACTGGCGGTATGCGTTGTCGTACACCACTCATCCATTTTCGCCAATTCAGATTCTGGTTGATGGATGGCAAGTACGGGCCCTTCAGCTAAAATGTTGAGCTGAGCATCGGTGACAATGGTCGCGATTTCGATGATTTTATGAGTCTCCGGGTCAAGCCCCGTCATCTCAAGATCAATCCAAATTAAATTTTGATCGCTAAAGGACATAAAGTGTTGCCTATTGGTTTATCGCTAAAAAGGGTACTATACCCAAATTCTGATCCTCAAGATAGCAATCGAGCGGATCGACAATGTAGAGAAATGGTTAAGTAAACACTGTGGCAAAAAAGAAAAAGCTCACCAAAGGTCAAGTTAGGCGAGTACGCAGCAACCAAAAGCGTAAGCTAAAAAGTGAAGAGTCCGTGCAATGGGACGAAACCATGCTGGGTGCGACCAAGAAAGGCCTGGTCATTACACGCTTTGGTCAGCATGCAGATATTGAAGATAGTGAAACACTAGAGGTGCACCGCTGCAACCTTCGTCGTGGTATCGAATCTCTTGTCTCTGGCGACAAGGTGATTTGGCGCGCTGGATTAGAATCGATGGACGGCATTTCCGGCGTAGTGGAAGCGGTGGAGCCACGGACTTCCGTCCTCACTCGACCTGACTATTACGACGGTCTTAAACCGGTTGCGGCGAATGTCGACCAAATGGTGATCGTCTCATCCGTTTTGCCTGAGTTATCTCTCAACATTATTGACCGCTACCTAGTGGCGGCTGAAACGTTGCAGATCGCCCCTCTGATTGTGCTCAACAAAATCGATCTTCTCGATGAGGCGCAACGTGAGACTTACCAATCTTGGCTCGAAGAGTACCAACGTATCGGCTACCCGGTATTGCTGGTCAGTAAACAGACTGGAGAAGGTATCGAGGCCCTAGAAGCGGAGCTGCAAGGGCGGATCAATATTTTTGTCGGTCAATCGGGTGTGGGTAAATCGAGCTTGGTTAATGCCTTGATGCCACAGTTTAATGTCGAGGAAGGGGAAATTTCTGAAAATTCCGGCCTAGGACAACACACCACGACCGCCTCTCGCCTCTATCATATCCCTTCCGGTGGTGACTTAATCGACTCACCTGGGGTACGCGAATTTGGCCTTTGGCATCTCGAAGCAGAACAGGTAACCGAGGCGTTTGTCGAGTTCAAACCCTATCTAGGGGGCTGCAAGTTCAGGGACTGCAAGCACTTAGATGATCCAGGCTGTCTACTGGTTGAAGCCGTGGAGAAAGGCGACATCAGCGAAGTGCGTTTCGACAACTACCACCGCATCTTAGAGAGCATGGCAGAAAACAAAGCCAATCGTCAGTATTCACGTAACAAGAAAGCGGATCTTTAGCCCCTAGAGCACAGATTCCTTGCTCTGGGTCTTAAAGTGCCTAGCAAGCTTGGAAAGTTGAATGAGAATGGCTGACTTTTAAAGCCAGATTGATTAGTATCTCGCGCCCGATTAAGCGCGTGCAATCGCAACCTGTTATTTCGATATTGGAATCAAACACCATGGATAAGATTAAAGTTGGGCTGCAATACTGGATCCCACAACACGGCCTCACTCGCCTTGTGGGCAAGCTAGCCTCTGCCAAAGCAGGCGGTCTAACCACAGCCATCATCAAATGGTTTATCAAACAGTACAACGTGAATATGGACGAAGCGAAGCATTCGGATCCTAAGCACTTTGCCACATTTAATGATTTCTTTGTCCGTGAACTCAAAGAAGGCGCTCGCCCAATCGCAGAAGGTGAGTCAGTAATTACTCACCCTGCAGATGCCTGTGTGAGCCAATTTGGCCCAATTCAAGATGGCAAGCTAATCCAAGCCAAAGGGCACGATTATACCGCGCAAGAATTGCTTGGTGGCGACGCCGAGTTGGCCAAAGAGTTTGCTGAGGGTGACTTTGCGACCTTGTACCTTTCGCCTCGTGATTACCATCGCGTACACATGCCATGCGATGGCACGCTGCGCCAAATGATTTACGTACCGGGCGATCTGTTCTCGGTCAACCCACTGACCGCCGAGAATGTACCTAACCTCTTTGCCCGCAACGAACGCGTGGTGTCGATTTTTGATACTGAGTTCGGTCCGATGGCGCAAGTGCTGGTAGGGGCAACGATTGTTGGTAGCATTGAGCAAGTCTGGGCTGGCACCGTCACCCCTCCTCGTGGCAACACGGTGTACAAATGGGATTACCCAGCCACTGGTAACAAAGCCGTGATCTTGAAAAAAGGCCAGGAGATGGGGCGCTTTAAGCTCGGCTCCACCGTCATCAACCTTTTTGCAAAAGACGCGATCACCTTTGATGACGCAATGAGTACCGGTGCGACCACAGCTATGGGCACGCCTTACGCACACCAACGCAACGCGACCCAGAGTGAATCCACGTCTGAGTCTGAATAACAGAGCGTTCGATTCACACCGTCTCTCCAAGCCCCACAAAGTTGGGGCTTTTTTGACCCAAGACAAAACCCAGTGAACATTTTCAACTGTTTGCTAAAAGTTCCAGCTACGTCCAAGACCTTAATTTGATTGTAAATTACTCTAGTGTTTCGTCGAAAAACCTTGAGGTTTACTGTCATGTTGAAACCCGGAATCCTTATCAAACTTCTGGTCAGTTTTGGGCTCCCTCTTGCTGTGCTTTTTATGCCCATCGATTGGATTCCCATTGACGACTTAACCCTGATCCAACATCGCCTACTGGCCATATTCTTGCTGGCGGCGTTGCTGTGGGTGTTAGAGCCAGTACCTGTTTTTGCCACTTCTATCCTGATTATCGCGCTTGAGTTGGTGATGATTTCCAATAAAGGATTGCACTGGTTTCGTACCCCGCCGCCCCATCATGACCTAGGCGTATTGCTCGATTACACAGACATATTCAGCGCCTTTTCCTCGCCGATTATTATTCTCTTTATGGGCGGTTTTGCCCTTGCGATCGCGGCCTCAAAGTATGAACTCGACAACAATCTAGCACGGGTGTTGCTCAAACCCTTTGGCAAACAGCCCAAGTTCATCATGTTGGGATTAATGCTGATCACTGCTGTGTTTTCGATGTTTATGTCGAACACCGCAACCACTGTTATGATGCTGGCCTTGCTTGGCCCGATTGTCGCTTCTGCACCCAAAGGGGATTTGGGCATCAAAGCGTTAGTGTTATGTATCCCTATTGCCGCCAATACGGGTGGCATTGCCACCCCGATTGGTACCCCACCCAACGCCATCGCGCTGCAATACCTGACAGGTGACAACTCGATTACCTTCTTAAGCTGGATGATGATGGGTCTGCCCTTCGTGATTATTCAGCTCACCATCGCTTGGTTTTTACTGCAAAAACTCTTCCCCTCCACATCCAATGAGATGCAGCTCAAACTCGATGGTCAGTTCCAACGCAACTGGCGGGCTATTACCGTCTATTGCACCTTCGCCATCACTATTTTGTTGTGGATGACCACTCAATTGCACGGCATGAACACCTATGTGGTTTCGATCATTCCTCTCGCCGTCTTCACCTTGACTGGCATTATGGGCAAAGCAGAACTCAAGCTGATCAACTGGGATGTGCTGTGGCTGGTTGCCGGTGGTATCGCCATTGGCATTGGTCTGGATAAAACTGGGCTCGCTGAAGCGCTGGCACATGCGATCGATTACGAGACCCTCTCGCCTGTCGCGGTGGTCATCACGTTGTCTATGGTGTGTTGGTTGATGGCCAACTTTATGTCCAACACCGCGACCGCCAACTTGTTGATGCCCATCGCGGCAGCCATTGGCGCTTCGATGGAGAGCTTGGCAGCCATTGGCGGGCTGCAAGCCTTATTGGTTGTTGTGGCCTTCTCAGCCTCTCTCGGTATGATTTTGCCTGTCTCAACACCGCCGAACTCCCTGGCTTACTCAACAGGGCTAATTGAGAGTAAAGACATGGCCAAAACCGGCGTCATTATTGGCTTGATTGGTCTTGCTATTGTTTATGCAGCAACGCTCATTCTTACGTAACCGTTGCCCCACAGATCATACTTAGCTCGGCGCCCAGGTTCTCTTACCTGGGCGCTTTGTTTCTAGCGCGTTTTCGTGCATATTGCTTACCTTAATGATTTGCTTTGGATTTCACGATTATGGGCTATGAATGGCTGGCATTGGCGGCCGCGTTTTTATGGGCGGTAGCAAGTATTTTGTCTGTCACACCTGCGCAGCACTTAGGGACCTTTGCCTACAGCCGCTGGCGAATGGGGTGCACGTCTGCCATTCTCGCCTCGATGGCTTGGTTGACGGGCGGCTGGGCAAGCGTTGAGCTCACTGCGGTTTCAGCAATGGCGCTATCGGGCTTAGTGGGTATCTTCATCGGTGATACCGCGCTGTTTGCCTGTCTCAATCGCATGGGACCACGACAAGCGGGTTTGCTTTTCTCATGCCATGCGGTGTTCTCTGCCGTACTCGGCTATTTCCTGTTTAGCGAAAGTATGACCTCGCTTGAGCTCATCGGTTCAGCGCTGGTCTTTTCCGGTGTCTTAACGGCGATATTTTTCGGGCGCAGAGGTCAAGCGGCGAATAGCTTAGAGTCCATTAAAGGCAACATTTGGGCGGGTATCGGACTTGGTCTCCTCGCTGCGCTGTGTCAGGCATTGGGCGGCATTATCGCCAAGCCGATCATGCAAACCGCGATCGATCCCATCGCCGCCTCCGCCATGCGTATGATGACCGCCTTTGTCGCGCACAGCGTCTTTTTTCTCTCCGGCGCACGGCTAGCGAGAGCGACGCAACCGATGAACACGCGCATTTTTGCGATTACCGCGATCAACGGTTTTCTCGCGATGGCAGTAGGGATGACACTGATCCTCTATGCGCTGCGTGAAGGGAACGTCGGTATGGTTGCGCTACTCTCTTCCACCACGCCCATCATGTTGTTGCCTATACTGTGGATCTACACCAAAAAGCGCCCCAACCGTTATGCGTGGATTGGCGCTTTGGTCGCGGTCGCCGGCACCAGTATCTTGGTGAGTTGAACCCAAGGCTCACACAGGTTAGTGTGAACAGCGGCCATCAATAGCACCTATTGAACTAATAGATAGATTCCGCTTTAAAAGGGATAAAATTAGGTCGAGACTGGCAAGTAAAGAGAGACGGAGTAATTCCACACACTGGGCATGGTGAAAGATAACAACGGCATTTCGCCCAGTTTATTTGATCTTAACCTACAGTTTTGGTTAAAAAGTGTAGTAAAATTACGCTAATTTTGTTTCCAAAGTTACTTTGAAATTTTAACGAGGACATCACTATGTCAGCTAAGAAGCCATTGGCTCTAGTTATCCTTGACGGTTACGGTCACCGTGAGGACACAGCAAGCAACGCTATCGCAAACGCAAAAAAACCGGTTATGGATGCGCTACTTGCTAACCACCCACACACACTCATTTCTGCATCAGGTATGGACGTTGGTCTACCGGACGGTCAAATGGGTAACTCAGAAGTGGGTCACACAAACATTGGTGCTGGCCGTGTGGTTTACCAAGATCTGACTCGTATCACCAAATCCATCTCTGACGGCGAATTTGCCGAAACGCCAGCGCTAGTCGAAGCAGTAGACGCGGCGGTAAAAGCCGGGAAAGCGGTTCATATCATGGGTCTGATGTCACCAGGCGGTGTTCACTCTCACGAAGATCACATCTACGCAGCGGTTGAAATGGCTGCCGCTCGTGGCGCAGAAAAGATCTACCTACACTGCTTCCTAGACGGTCGTGACACACCACCACGCAGCGCAGAAAACTCACTCAAGCGCTTTGATGAACTGTTTGCGAAGCTGGGTAAAGGTCGCATTGCTTCTCTAGTGGGCCGTTACTACGCAATGGACCGTGACAACAACTGGGAACGTGTTCAAGTTGCTTACGACTTGCTAACGCAAGCTAAAGCGGACTTCACGTTTGATTCTGCGGTTGAGGGTCTTGAAGCGGCTTACGCTCGCGAAGAGAACGACGAATTTGTTAAAGCCACTGCGATTAAGACTGACGCACAAGAAGACGCCATCATGCAAGACGGCGACGCGTTGATCTTCATGAACTACCGTGCAGACCGCGCACGCCAAATTACACGTGCTTTCGTGCCTGAATTTGACGGTTTTGAGCGTGCGGTATTCCCAGCCCTTCACTTTGTGATGCTGACTCAGTACGCTGCCGATATCCCACTGGCGATTGCCTTCCCACCGGCGTCTCTTGAGAACACCTACGGTGAGTGGCTATCAAAGCAAGGCCAAACTCAGCTACGTATTTCAGAGACAGAAAAATACGCACACGTGACCTTCTTCTTCAACGGTGGTGTTGAGCAAGAGTTCGACGGTGAAGAGCGTCAACTCGTGGCTTCTCCAAAAGTGGCGACGTACGACCTTCAACCAGAAATGAGCTCTGCTGAACTGACTGAAAAGATGGTTGCCGCGATCAAATCTGGCAAATACGACACCATCATCTGTAACTACCCGAACGCCGATATGGTCGGTCACACTGGTGTGTACGACGCAGCAGAAAAAGCGATTGAAGCGCTAGACGCCAGCGTTGGCCAAGTCGTTGAAGCAATCAAAGAAGTGGGCGGTCAACTGCTGATCACAGCAGACCACGGTAACGCGGAAATGATGGTCGACCCAGAAACAGGCGGCACACACACTGCGCACACCAACCTACCGGTGCCTCTGATTTACGTTGGTGACAAAGCGGTTGAGTTTAAAGAAGGCGGAAAACTGTCTGACCTAGCGCCAACCATGCTGTCTCTTGCAGGTCTAGAAATCCCAGCAGAAATGACCGGAGAAATTCTGGTTAAATAATTTTGCTGCTGTGATAGAGAACCAAAGCCCGAGCCCATGCTCGGGCTTTTTGTGTATTCCAATTTCTGATTTGGGTATACTGACTCAATCTCAAACACTTAGGACAGACAGAGCCATGGTATTGGTTGGGCAAGGACAGCGCAGTTTGCTTTTGAAACCGATGACGGTTTGGATTCTCGCCGTACTCTGTTGGCTTCCTATGACCAGTTTTGCCTCGACCTCTGAGCTTAAAGGGGTCAGTAGCGAGATTTCCCGCCAAAAGCAAAATCTCTCCTCGCAACAAAAAAAGCTCGATGAGCTTCAGCAGTCTCTCAAACAGCAAGAACTGAGCATCACTCGACTCGAAAAAGAGATCACTGAGACCAAGGCGCAACAAAAGAAAACCCAAGAGAGCATTGCAGAGCTCCAACGCCAAATTGATCAGCTAGAAGCGCAAAAAAAAGCCCAAAGCGACAAGCTTGCCGAGTTGATTCAGACCTATTACATGACAGAACGTGCGAAAGCGCCAGCCAATATGCTCAATCGTGGTGTGGAAGAAGATCGCATCAGCCAATACTTCCAACACCTAGCCAAACAGCGCGCTGACATCATCGATGAGTTGCAACTCACTACTGAAAAGCTAACGTCAAGTCAACGCCAACTCGAGTTAGAACAAGCGCAAATTGCTGCACTACTCAAGCAGCAAACTGAGCAGAAAAACGCGCTCACCAAAACGCAATCCAGTCGCCAAGGCACGGTCGCCAACATCAAAAAGAGCATTTCCAACGACCAAGTCTACCTTTCTGAATTGCAACGCAATGAGACGCGCTTAAAAGCGGAAATCGCCAAGGCCGCTAAACGCAATGCCGTGCCGATGGATGGTATTGCACGACAAAAAGGCAAACTGCCTTGGCCACTGAAAGGCCGTATCCTACATCGCTACGGCGCGCCACAAACTGGTCAATTAAGCTGGAAGGGATGGGTGATTGATGCCGATTACGGTCAATCGGTCAAAGCCGTCTATTCTGGCACCGTGGTCTTTGCGGAGTATTTACGAGGCTATGGCCTGGTTGTTCTGCTGGATCACGGCAAAGGCGATATGACCTTATACGGGTTTAACCAAAGTTTGATGAAAAAAGAAGGCGACAAAGTCACCGCCGGAGAGACCATTGCCCTAGCAGGTGATACTGGCGGTCAGCCACAGGCGTCCCTCTACTTTGAGATTCGCCGTAACAGCAAAACCCAAGACCCAAGTCAGTGGCTCACCCGTTAGCCTAGCGATGGTCAGCGCGGCTGATAGTACGCCTCAACCTGTTCAATAAACGTCGCTAATTGATTGGCGGGTAGCGCATTGATGCCAGCGGCCCCCTCTCTTCCACCGCCCGTCGCAAACGCCGAACAAATCGCCCCTGCTCCCTGTTTATTGTTCAAAGGCGCACGCAGTGAAACCAAGAAACTCCCATCAGGATTTTGTGTCAGTACTGCGTGCGCAGAGTGAGGCGCCTGATTCGCTAACGCGTTGCCATACACGCCGCTGACGCGCCTTGCCGCGGGTTCATCAGGCAATTCAAAGACACTCAATGTTGGGCTACGGTAACTGGCTTCCACCGACAATGCCCTCTCCATGTCTGCGTGATAAGCGGCTTTTAATTGCCAATATGGGGAGTGCTTGTCAGCAATCACAGCAAAAGGATCATCATAAGCCAAAAGGGTGTTAAACAGTGCTGCCGGGTGGTAGTGCAAGTCCTCAATCTTGGCGCCATAACCGTTGTAATTGATCAGCGTCCCCAACTCTTGTAGCTGCGCGGCTTGTTTACCATCCAGCCCCGCTTGGGTAGCTAGCTGCTGCGCTGTCGCAATAAGATTGTCGCCAAAGGCAGCGGTGATGGCCCAAAAGTGAAAACGCCCGTCGAGCCACTGATCGACAATGAGCGCGGTACACATGTTGGCATCGAGATTGATGTGAGCATCGAGCAGTGGGTGCTCGGGGATGTTGCCCGATCGGTGATGATCGGCATAGAAGACTGACACACCGCCATCCAGTAAGCTCTCCAACGCGACTCGATTTTTTTCCATCGAGATATCGAGCACTGTCACGCTATCGCCAGGCTGTGGCGATACCTTGTCTAGCAATTGGATGTCACGTTTGACGCCGGTGACCAGCGTTGTCTCTTTCGGCTGCGCTAAGCGCAGTTGCAGTAAGGCAATGATGCCATCGGCATCGCCATTAAACACATCGTAATGCATAAAAAACCCATTCACTTATCTTTCGATACTGTAATGGGTCTTAAAAAATCTAACAATTTTAATTCGTTATAACTAGGATCGAAAAAGCCAGTGCTGCGCGCCGTTAAGCATGCATGGCTTTGACCCCTTCCTCAAACAATTGTAACTGTTCAAGCCCCTGAGCCGTCGCTTTGGGCTTCACAATGGCGATCATTTGTAGCATTCCGCGATGAATGACTTGCTCGGTAATCTGTGTCCGTGGAGACATGGCAGATTGATACGCCAGCCAACTGGACGCAATCAAATGTAAGCTAGTGACCAGAGATTGCATTTCTTGCTCAGAGACATCCAATAAATCCAAAGCGACAAAGGCGTGCATGATCCCAATGAGATTGGTTTGCAGCTTCTCCTGCACTTGAATGTAGTCATCATGCAGCTGTTCATCTCGGCCCAAGATTTCTGGCAAGTTGGCATAGAAGAAACGGTATTTCCACATCAGGGTAAAAATAGAGTCGAGATAGTGCTTAAGTAACACCAAACTCTCCTGCTGACCTTGAATCGGCGTGAAACGTTCAAGCAGCTCGTTGGAGTAGAGCGTAAAAATCTCACGCACAATTTCTTGCTTATTGCGGAAGTGGTAATAGAGATTCCCGGGACTAATATCAATATGCGCGGCGATATGATTGGTGGTAATGGTGCGTTCACCATGCTCGTTAAACAGCTCCAAAGCCGCTAAGACAATTTTGTCGCGAGTCTTCATGAATAATCCGTATCCTTTCTTGTTATTTCAGCAGTATAGCGGCTAGTGTAACCGATAACAAAAAAGCGCCTGGTCATATCAGGCGCTTTGCAAAGATTACTCAATTATTTGTGGTATGGCTTGGATAACTCGTGGACCGCCTCAACAAACACGCCAGCATTTTCAGGTGGCACGTCCAAATGGATGCCGTGTCCGAGGTTAAATACGTGACCTGTGCCCGCATCACCAAAGCCCGCCAGAATGCTCGCTACCTCTTGTTGGATTCGCTCCGGTGAGGCATAGAGCATGGATGGGTCCATGTTGCCTTGCAGTGCCACTTTGTCACCGACTCGCGCTTTGGCGTCTTCGATGTTGATGGTCCAATCCAGTCCGACCGCATCACACCCCGTTGCGGCGATCTGCTCAAGCCACATTCCGCCGTTTTTAGTAAATAGTGTGACAGGAACGCGACGGCCTTCGTTTTCACGCAGCAGTCCATCGACAATTTTGTGCATGTACTGCAATGAGAACAGCTGATAATCACGAGGGGTCAATACACCGCCCCAAGTATCAAACACCATCACGGATTGTGCGCCCGCTTTGATTTGCGCGTTAAGGTACGCAATCACACTGTCCGCCAGTTTATCTAGCAACAGGTGCAAGGTTTGTGGCTCGGCATACATCATCTTTTTAATTTTGGTGAAGGCTTTTGAGCTTCCGCCTTCTACCATGTAGGTAGCGAGCGTCCATGGGCTACCCGAGAAACCAATCAGCGGCACGTCACCATTGAGATCTTTACGAATTTGGCGCACAGCGTTCATGACGTACTGAAGTTCGCCTTCTGGATCTGGGATGCCAATTTTATCGACGTCAGCTTTCGAGGTAATCGGGCGATCGAACACCGGGCCCTCACCCGCAGCAAAGCGGAGGCCTAATCCCATCGCATCTGGAATCGTCAAAATATCGGAGAACAAAATCGCGGCATCAAGTGGAAAGCGACGTAACGGTTGAAGTGTCACTTCTGAGGCCAGCTCTGCGTTTTTACACAGTGACATAAAATCACCCGCTTGCGCGCGCGTGGCTTTGTATTCTGGCAGGTAGCGACCCGCTTGGCGCATCATCCATACCGGGGTGTAATCAACAGGCTCTTTGAGCAGAGCACGAAGATAACGATCGTTTTTGAGTTCTGTCATTCTGTTCTTCCAATCATTTAAGCTGACTTTTTATCGTTCGTATTCTAACACTGTTTAGCTCTCAAAAGCGGTGTGCTTTGCAACCCAGATCAAGTTATTTACTATTAAATCAGTGCTTAATTTGCGCTCAACGCATTGGAGTGTTAAATATTTGTTTGCTAGCGAAAACTACAATTATAAACTGAACATCTCCGTGTTCAGCATCTCATAACGACATCTTACTTACCCCCTCCCTCTCGGAGGGTTTTTTTTATCTCTGCAAGCGTATGTTCAATCAGTGCTCTCGCGATGGTTCCGACTGGCGCAACGGGCGGCATCGCGTCAACCGTAAACCACTGCGCATCACTGAGCTCACTGTAGTCGGGTTTCAATGTGCCACCGGCATAGTCGGCTAAAAAGCCCATCATCATGCTCGATGGAAAGGCCCAAGGTTGACTACCAAAGTAACGCACGTTGGTGACGTCAATCCCCGTCTCCTCTTTGACTTCTCGCGCCACGCATTGCTCAAGGGTCTCTCCGACTTCTACAAAGCCCGCTATGACGGTGTACATGCCATTTCGATGTCTCGGGTGTTGAGCAAGTAAAATCGAGTCTTGGTGGCGTACAGCGACGATAATACAGGGAAAAATGCGCGGATAATGCAACGTTCGGCATTCACCACACTGCATCGCCAATTGATTGTGATTGAGATGGTTACGGCCACCGCATTGCGGGCAAAAACGCATCGTCTGACGCATGTAACCATATTGCACCGCTTTGCTGGCCAACAGAAACAGCGCCTCAGGTAGCGTAAGCGCTTCTCGAAGCGAAGTAAGAGGTAATGGTTGGTCCACCCACTCCTCACAAAGCCACATGACGGGAAGCCCTTCGTAGTGACCGATTTCTATCGCCTCATGCGCAGGCAATTCGAGGGTGTCAGCACAGCCTTTTGGCAACGCACCGTCGGGTAACCAAAGCTCACTTCCCGAGACCACACACCAGTAAGCATCACCCATACGGTTCGTGTCACTTTTCTTTAACATCAGCCACTCCCTTTACTTGCAGTTCGTCTATTTTACTGGCAATCTAAATTCATACCAGAGTTTGTAGTGGGAAAGATCTCCGGCTATAAATTTTAGTAAGGACAAGAGGTTAATTCTCTCAAACTGCTTTGATTTCAAAGCGCAACGATCATCCGGATGGTGATCCGACAAGAGGGCCTGGTCATGTTAAGAAAACTAAAAAGAACCCAAGAACAATGGGGCGGATCGAGTGATGTTATCGACCATTGGTTAGATAGCCGCCAACGTTTGATCGTTGAATTTTGTAAGCTTGCCGCCTTGCAACCGACCTCCTCGAAAACGGCTGTCGTCGAACTCCCTACCCCTGCTGAACTGCAACATTTTTGTGGCGAACTGGTCGACTATATTTCCGAAGGGCATTTTAAAATTTACGACATGGTCATGGATAAATGGCGCTCGACAGGCTTTGAAGCGACCGATGAGATAAACGATACCTACGGTAAAATTGTCCTGACCACGGAGCCTTTATTAAACTTTACCGATAAGTACGCAGCGGTGAGCGACGACGAGACGTTAGACGATTTTGATGCGGACATGTCTGAGATTGGCGAAGTGATCGAAGAGCGCTTCGAAGTCGAAGATCGCCTCATTCAGCTTATTGCGGACAGCTTAGCCATTCCGCCCGGCGCTTAACTTATAACCAGCCCCCTCATTTACTTAATGGTCGATTCACTTCGATAAGTCAACAGACATCGACCACTAGGCACTAGGCACTAGGCACTAGGCACTAAATTCTATTCCAAAATACAAAAAAGGCACCCGAAGGTGCCTTTTTTCATGTCGCTGTATGATTACTCTTCAGAAGAGAAACCTGCGTTAAGCAATGCTGCAAGGTTGTCTGTTGCTTGTTCAGCAGATGGACCTTCTTGCTCTTGTGCACGCTTCGCTTGACGATCTTGGTGGTATGCGAAACCGGTACCTGCTGGAATCAGACGACCAACAATCACGTTTTCTTTCAGACCACGTAGCTCATCACGCTTACCAGAAACAGCCGCTTCTGTTAGTACGCGAGTTGTTTCCTGGAACGATGCCGCAGAGATGAACGACTCAGTCGCTAGCGACGCTTTCGTGATACCTAGTAGTTCACGTTCAAAGCGAGCTGGCTCTTTGCCTTCAGCTTCTAGCTGGCGGTTCGCAATCTTCACTTGTGAGTATTCTACCTGCTCACCCGCTAGGAACTCTGAGTCACCAGCGTGTGTGATAGTACACTTACGTAGCATCTGACGAACGATAGTCTCGATGTGCTTATCGTTAATCTTAACGCCTTGCAGACGGTATACTTCTTGAACTTCGTTCGCGATGTATTGCGTCACAGCGTGGATACCACGTAGACGAAGGATGTCATGCGGAGACTCTGGGCCGTCGGCGATCACATCACCACGTTCCACTTTCTCACCTTCGAACACGTTAAGCTGACGGTGCTTAGGAATCATCTCTTCGTAGGTGTCACCACCTTCACGAGTGATCACTAGACGACGCTTACCTTTGGTCTCTTTACCGAATGACACAGTACCTGTGTGCTCAGCAAGGATCGCAGGCTCTTTTGGCTTACGAGCTTCGAATAGGTCCGCAACGCGTGGAAGACCACCAGTGATATCTCGGTTACCACCTGACTTCTGAGGAATACGTGCAAGTGTATCACCCACACCCACTTCAGCGCCGTCTTCGATGTTCACAATCGCTTTACCAGGCAGGAAGTAATGCGCTGGCATTTCAGTACCAGGAATCAATACATCGTTGCCTTGCGCATCAACAAGTTTGATAGCTGGACGCATATCTTTACCTGCTGCTGGGCGAGCGGCGGCTTCCGTCACTTCGCTTGAAGATAGACCAGTCAAATCGTCGGTTTGACGAGATACAGTTACGCCATCGATCATGTCAACGAACTGGATGCGACCTGCCACTTCAGTGATGATTGGCATGGTGTGCGCTTCCCAGTTTGCCACGGTCTCACCGGACTTCACTGCGTCGCCATCGCCTTTGCTCAATAGAGAGCCGTAAGGCAATTTGTGTTTCTCTTTAGTACGACCGAACTCGTCAATGATCATCATTTCAGAAGCACGAGAGGTGATCACCAGCTTGCCATCTTTGTTGATAACAAATTTCGCATTGCTGAGTTTCACAGAACCGTCGTTCTTCGCTTGGATGCTGTTCTCTGCCGCTGCTGTCGATGCCGCACCACCGATGTGGAACGTACGCATCGTTAGCTGTGTACCTGGTTCACCGATAGACTGAGCAGCGATAACACCTACTGCTTCACCTTGGTTCACGAGGTGACCACGTGCTAGGTCACGACCGTAACATTGTGCACAACAACCGAAGTCAGCATCACAGGTTACAACAGAGCGTACGCGCATGCTGTCTACTGAGTTCTCTTCCATGATTTGACACCACTTCTCATCGATCAGCGTGTTACGTGGAATAAGAACTTCTTCAGTACCTGGCTTCATCACGTCTTCAGCAACAACACGACCTAGCGCTAGCTCAGTCAGTGCCACTTTAACGTCACCACCTTCGATGTGAGGCATCATGTCGACGCCTTCGTGCGTACCACAGTCATGCTCGGTAACGACAACGTCTTGAGCAACGTCTACGAGACGACGAGTTAGGTAACCCGAGTTCGCTGTTTTCAGTGCCGTATCCGCAAGACCCTTACGAGCACCGTGCGTTGAGATAAAGTACTGAAGTACGTTTAGACCTTCTTTAAAGTTTGCAGTGATCGGCGTTTCGATGATTGAACCATCTGGACGCGCCATCAGACCACGCATACCGGCAAGCTGACGAATCTGAGCAGCAGAACCACGAGCGCCCGAGTCAGCCATCATGTAGATGCTGTTGAACGACTCTTGTTGCTCTTCTTCACCATCGCGGTTAACCACAGTTTCAGAAGAGAGGTTCTCCATCATCGCTTTCGCAACACGATCGTTGGTTGATGCCCAAATATCGATCACTTTGTTGTAGCGCTCACCCGCAGTAACAAGACCTGACTGGTACTGTTCTTGGATTTCGCGTACTTCTTCTTCTGCTTCTGCGATTTCAGTGTACTTCGCCTCTGGTACTACCATGTCGTCGATACCGACAGACACACCAGATAGTGCTGCGTAAGCAAAACCTGCGTACATGATTTGGTCAGCGAAGATAACCGTATCTTTCAGGCCCAGTTTACGGTAAGCCTCGTTCAACAGGTTCGAAATCTGTTTCTTACCAAGCTTTTGGTTCACTAAGCTGTATGGAAGACCTGATGGCACGATTTGCCATAGCATTGCACGACCAATCGTGGTGTCCACGAGTTTGGTTTCAGTGGTGCTGTTGCCGTCTTCATCAACAACGGTTTCAGTAATACGTACTTTTACGCGTGCGTGTAGCTCAGCGCTCTTAGTGCGGTATGCCTTTTCAGCCTCTTCTGGGCCAGCAAGGTACATGCCTTCACCTTTCACGTTGATCTTTTCACGTGTCATGTAGTACAGACCCAATACCACGTCCTGAGAAGGTACGATGATAGGATCACCTGACGCTGGCGACAGAATGTTGTTTGTCGACATCATCAGAGTACGAGCTTCAAGCTGTGCTTCTAGAGTTAGAGGCACGTGAACCGCCATTTGGTCACCGTCGAAGTCCGCGTTATACGCCGCACACACAAGTGGGTGTAGCTGAATCGCTTTACCTTCGATCAGTACAGGTTCGAACGCCTGGATACCAAGACGGTGAAGTGTTGGTGCACGGTTCAATAGTACTGGGTGTTCACGGATCACTTCGTCTAGGATATCCCAAACAACCGCTTCTTCACGCTCTACCATCTTCTTCGCAGCTTTGATTGTCGTCGCAAGACCACGAGTCTCTAGCTTGCTGTAGATGAATGGTTTGAATAGCTCAAGTGCCATCTTCTTAGGAAGACCACACTGGTGCAGACGAAGGTATGGACCTACTGTGATTACAGAACGGCCAGAGTAGTCTACACGTTTACCTAGAAGGTTCTGACGGAAACGACCTTGTTTACCCTTGATCATATCAGCAAGAGATTTCAGAGGGCGCTTATTCGAACCTGTGATCGCACGACCGCGACGACCGTTATCTAGAAGGGCATCAACAGACTCTTGCAACATACGCTTTTCGTTACGTACGATGATGTCCGGAGCCGCTAGCTCTAGTAGACGCTTCAAACGGTTGTTACGGTTGATCACGCGACGGTATAGGTCGTTCAGATCAGATGTCGCGAAACGACCGCCGTCTAGTGGTACTAGAGGACGTAGATCTGGCGGAAGTACCGGAAGCACAGTCAGGATCATCCACTCTGGGTTGTTACCAGACTGAACAAACGCTTCAACAAGCTTCAGACGCTTCGTGATTTTCTTACGCTTAGTCTCTGAGTTAGTCGACTGAAGCTCTTCACGCATCTCTTCGATTTCAGCAGGCAGATCCATAGACGCAAGTAGGTCTTTGATCGCTTCTGCGCCCATCTTAGCCGTGAATTCATCACCCCACTCTTCTAGACGATCCAGATACTCTTCTTCAGTCAGCATCTGACCTTTTTCTAGATCCGTCATACCCGGCTCTGTTACCACGTACATTTCGAAGTAAAGAACACGTTCGATATCACGTAGAGGGATATCCATCAGTAGACCGATACGAGACGGCAGTGATTTTAGGAACCAGATGTGAGCCACTGGTGAAGCAAGCTCGATGTGGCCCATGCGGTCACGACGAACTTTAGTTTGTGTAACTTCAACGCCACACTTCTCACAGATAACACCACGGTGTTTCAGACGCTTGTATTTGCCACAAAGACATTCGTAGTCTTTTACTGGGCCAAAAATACGCGCACAGAACAGACCATCGCGCTCAGGTTTGAACGTACGATAGTTGATCGTTTCAGGTTTTTTCACTTCACCGAAAGACCATGAACGGATCATGTCTGGTGAAGATAGACCGATTTTGATTGCATCAAACTCTTCGGTCTTATGCTGTGCTTTTAGAAAGTTTAATAAGTCTTTCACAATCAGCTCCTGTAAGGAGTTAAAAGATGCCCGCCAAGACAGGCACCTTCTACCAAATAACCCAATTTATCTCTGTCTCAGAGATGGTGGATTACTCTTCGTCTTCTAGCTCGATGTTGATACCTAGCGAGCGAATCTCTTTCAACAATACGTTGAACGATTCTGGCATACCAGGTTCCATGCTGTGGTTACCGTCGACGATGTTTTTGTACATCTTCGTACGGCCGTTCACGTCATCCGACTTAACGGTTAGCATTTCTTGTAGCGTGTAAGCAGCACCGTATGCTTCAAGTGCCCATACTTCCATCTCACCGAAACGCTGACCACCGAACTGAGCTTTACCACCAAGTGGCTGCTGAGTTACTAGGCTGTATGAGCCGGTTGAACGAGCATGCATCTTGTCATCAACAAGGTGGTTCAGTTTGAGCATGTACATGTAACCTACGGTTACCGGACGCTCAAACGCATCACCAGTGCGACCATCAAACAGTGTTAGCTGACCAGACTCTGGTAGATCACCCAGTTTCAGTAGCTCTTTAATTGATGTTTCGTTCGCACCGTCAAAGACTGGTGTCGCGATTGGTAGACCACCACGAAGGTTTCCGATCAGCGTGCGTACTTCGTCATCTGATAGTGAAGCAATGTCCACTTGCTGACGCGTTTCGCCAAGGTCGTAGACTTTCTGTAGGAAGTCACGGAACTTAGCCAGCTCTTGCTGCTCTTTCACCATCTGGTTGATCTTGTCACCGATGCCTTTCGCCGCCAGACCTAAGTGAACTTCTAGGATCTGACCGATGTTCATACGCGAAGGTACACCCAGTGGGTTCAGAACGATGTCGACCGGTTGGCCTTTCTCATCGTATGGCATGTCTTCAACAGGGTTGATCTTAGAGATTACACCCTTGTTACCGTGACGACCCGCCATCTTATCACCAGGCTGAATGCGACGTTTCACCGCGAGGTAAACTTTCACAATCTTCAGTACGCCAGGAGCAAGATCATCACCCTGTGTGATCTTACGACGCTTAGTTTCAAACTTCTTATCAAAGTCCGCTTTTAGCTCGTCCCACTGCTCAGCCAATTGCTCTAGCTGAGTTTGTAGTGCGTCGTCTTCTAGCGTGAACTCAAGCCACTTCTTACGATCCGTTGCGTCAAGTTTCGCTTCCGCGTAGCCACCGTCAATCAAGACAGCTCTCACACGGTTAAGAAGGCCACCCTCAAGAATCTGGAATTCTTCAGTTAGGTCTTTCTTCGCTTCTTTCAGCTGCATCTGCTCAATTTCAAGCGCACGCTTGTCTTTCTCTACGCCATCACGAGTAAAGACTTGAACATCGATGATAGTACCTGAAACAGAGTTTGGTACACGCAGTGACGTATCTTTCACGTCTGATGCTTTTTCACCGAAGATAGCACGCAGTAGCTTCTCTTCAGGCGTCAGCTGAGTTTCACCTTTCGGCGTCACTTTACCAACTAGGATGTCGCCACCCTTCACTTCAGCACCGATGTATACGATACCTGACTCGTCAAGTTTAGACAGAGCAGACTCACCTACGTTTGGAATGTCAGCTGTGATCTCTTCTGCGCCAAGCTTAGTATCACGCGCCACACAAGATAGCTCTTGGATGTGGATCGTTGTGAAACGGTCTTCTTGAACGACGCGCTCAGACACTAAGATCGAGTCTTCGAAGTTGTAACCGTTCCAAGGCATGAACGCGATACGCATGTTCTGACCAAGCGCTAGCTCACCAAGGTCTGTTGAAGGACCATCAGCTAGAACGTCGCCACGTAGTACAGACTCACCTGGCATCACACATGGACGCTGGTTGATACACGTGTTTTGGTTTGAACGTGTGTACTTCGTTAGGTTGTAGATATCGATACCCGCTTCGCCAGGAATCAACTCTTCTTCGTTAACCTTAACGACGATGCGCGATGCGTCCACTGACTGGATAACACCACCACGTTTCGCTACCGCTGTCACACCAGAGTCAACCGCGATGTTACGCTCGATACCCGTACCAACGAGAGGCTTGTCAGCCTTCAGTGTTGGAACAGCCTGACGTTGCATGTTCGCACCCATCAATGCACGGTTCGCATCATCGTGTTCTAGGAACGGGATAAGCGATGCAGCGATAGATACAACCTGGTTGGTTGCAACGTCCATGTAATCAACATGTTCGCGTGGGTGTAGACCAGATTCACCTTTCTGACGAGCCGTGATCAGCTCTTCAGCAAATGTGCCTTCTTCAGTCAGAACCGTGTTCGCCTGAGCGATAACGTACTGACCTTCTTGAATAGCAGATAGGTAATCCACTTCGTCTGTTACTACGCCATCAACAACGCGACGGTATGGAGTTTCTAGGAAACCGTACTCGTTACAACGCGCAAACGCAGACAGAGAGTTGATCAGACCGATGTTTGGACCTTCAGGCGTTTCGATAGGACATAGACGACCGTAGTGCGTTACGTGTACGTCACGTACTTCGAAGCCAGCACGCTCACGAGTTAGACCGCCAGGACCCAATGCAGAAATACGACGCTTGTGCGTGACTTCTGATAGTGGGTTGTTTTGGTCCATAAACTGAGACAGCTGTGAAGAGCCAAAGAATTCTTTTACTGCCGCTGAGATAGGCTTAGCGTTGATCAGGTCTTGAGGCATGATAGCATCAAGATCGCCAAGGCTTAGACGCTCTTTCACCGCACGTTCGACACGAACAAGACCAACACGGAATTGGTTTTCAGCCATTTCGCCAACGCTACGGATACGACGGTTACCTAGGTGGTCGATATCGTCCACTTCGCCGATGCCGTTACGGATAGCGATAAGCTTCTTCATCACTTCGATGATATCAGTCTCATCAAGAGTGCCTTGCTCACCAGCATCTTCACGTTCGATAGAGCTGTTGAACTTCATACGACCAACAGTCGATAGATCGTAACGCTCTTCCGAGAAGAATAGGCTTTCGAACAGAGCTTCTGCCGCTTCTTTCGTTGGTGGCTCACCAGGGCGCATCATGCGGTAGATTTCAACTAGCGCAGAGATGCGATCAACGGTGCTGTCGATACGCAAGGTATCAGACATGAATGGACCGTGATCAAGATCGTTAGTAAAGAGCACTTCAAGCGCTTTGTGACCTGCTTGAGACAGGTTCGCGAGTGCTTCTAGGCTGATCTCTTGGTTAGCTGCAACAATGATCTCGCCAGTGGCTTCATTGATGTAATCTTTTGATGCCACTTTGCCTACGATGTACTCAACCGGTACTTCAATATGATCAACACCATCTTTTTCAAGCTGGCGAATGTGGCGAGCCGTCACGCGACGACCTTGTTCAACATACACCGTACCGTTGGCTTCGATATTGAATGTCGCTGTTTCGCCACGTAGGCGATCAGGGACCAACTCCATCAATAGAGTTTGGTCTTTCACTTCGAAGTTCACCTTCTCAAAGAAGATGTCTAGGATCTCTTCTGTCGTCTTACCTAGTGCGCGCAGAATGATCGAAGCGGGTAGCTTACGACGGCGGTCGATACGTACGTATAGGTTATCCTTAGGATCGAACTCAAAATCAAGCCATGAACCACGGTAAGGGATAACACGTGCGTTATAAAGAACTTTACCCGATGAGTGGGTCTTACCCTTATCGCTGTCGAAGAATACGCCTGGGCTTCTGTGCAGCTGGGATACGATAACCCTCTCGGTACCATTGATTACGAAGGTACCATTGTCTGTCATAAGCGGAATCTCGCCCATGTAGACTTCTTGTTCTTTAATGTCTTTGACAGTACCTGCTGGCGCGTCTTTATCAAAAATAACTAGGCGAAGTTTTACGCGTAGTGGTTTTGAATAAGTAACGCCGCGGATTTGACATTCTTTCACGTCAAATACTGGCTCACCAAGACGGTAGCTAACGTATTGCAGCTCGGAATTGCCGTTGTAGCTCTGGATTGGGAATACAGAACGGAAAGCAGCCTCAAGACCGTATTGCCCCTCAGGATCCTGTTCGATGAATTTTTCGAACGAATCGAGCTGGATCGATAGCAGGTATGGAATGTCCAAAACTTGTGGACGAGTACCAAAGTCCTTACGGATGCGCTTTTTCTCGGTATAAGAGTAAACCATGGGGTTCCTCAGCTCGCTGATAAGTGACCCAAACTGTCTCAAATCATTAGGAGACAGTGACTGAACAACTGTTTAACAGTAGTGACATTTCATAAAGCAACAATGAAATGTTTTTTTGCTTAAGCTTAGGTGACTAAACAGCGGAAAATTCACCTATGCCCTACAGCGCAAAAAGGCCGGTGGTTAGAAAACCACCAGCCATTAGCCGTTAGGCTAAGAAACTATGCAGTAATTACTTAACAGTAACACTTGCACCTGCTTCTTCTAGCTGAGCTTTAAGAGCTTCAGCTTCAGCTTTCTCAACGCCTTCTTTTAGAGGTGCTGGAGCGCCGTCTACTAGAGCTTTAGCTTCTTTAAGGCCTAGACCAGTTGCGCCACGTACTGCTTTGATTACAGCAACTTTGTTACCGCCAGCAGATTCTAGGATTACGTCGAATTCAGTTTGCTCAGCAGCAGCTTCGCCTGCAGCAGCACCGCCAGCTACAACAGCAGCAGCAGCAGATACGCCGAACTTCTCTTCCATCGCTTCGATTAGTTCAACAACTTGCATCACAGACATTTCTGCGATTGCGTCTAGGATTTGCTCGTTAGTAATAGACATAACAATTCTCTTTTAAAATCAACAATAAGTTTAATTAGCAACCAGTAAAAAGCAAGGCTTACGCCGCTGCTTCTTCTTTTTGATCGCGGATAGCAGCGATAGTACGTGCCAACTTGCCAGCAGAAGCTTCTTTCATGCACATCATTAGGCGTGCAATCGCTTCGTCGTAAGTTGGTAGTGTCGCTAGTACTTCAGCGTCAGTTAGCGCGCCTTCAAATGCAGCAGCTTTGATCTCGAAGTCTTTGTTCTCTTTAGCGAAGTCTTTGAAAAGACGCGCTGCAGCACCTGGGTGCTCGTTAGAGAACGCGATGAGAGTAGGACCAGTGAAAGTGTCTGTTAGACACTCGTAGTCTGTACCTTCAACCGCACGACGCATTAGAGTGTTACGAACAACTCGTACGTAAACGCCAGCTTCACGAGCTTGCTTACGTAGTGAAGTCATTGCGCTTACTTCAACGCCACGAGAATCAGCTACAACTGCAGAAAGTGCACCACTGGCAGCTTCGTTGACTTCAGCAACAATTGCTTTTTTGTCTTGAAGGTTTAAAGCCATCTTGGATTTACTCCTGGTTGTTGTTACACCACTCACTATTATCACAACAGTGAGAGCTATTGAGGTGCTTCCCAGAAGAAAGGTAACTATTTACATAGAGCTTTCTGTCAGTTCGGGCACCATCTACGTAGGAGAATTAAGCCTGAAGTTGTAAAACAAATTCAGACACCTACGGTCTTGGACGGAGACTGGGTCATAATTCACAGCCAATTCTTAACGAATTGAATGAACCAAAGTTCAGCCCCAACCACAAATATTAGGCGCAAAATTATACATTAATTTTGCGCCTAAGCAAATATATTATGCTTGAGTGTTCAGGCTAGCCTGATCAACAGCAACACCAGCACCCATTGTTGTAGAGATGCTGACTTTCTTCAGGAAAACACCTTTCGCTGAAGATGGCTTAGCTTTCTTCAGAGCCACTAGAAGTGCTTCTAGGTTCTCTTTGATCTGCTCTGCAGAGAAGTTTGCTTTACCGATAGTCGTGTGGATGATGCCGTTTTTGTCGTTACGGTAACGAACCTGACCCGCTTTAGCGTTCTTAACCGCTTCAGCAACGTTAGGAGTTACAGTACCAACTTTAGGGTTTGGCATTAGACCGCGAGGACCTAGGATAGTACCTAGTTGACCTACAACGCGCATTGCATCTGGAGAAGCAACAACAACGTCAAAGTTCATTTCGCCTTTCTTCACTTGCTCAGCAAGATCTTCCATACCCACTAGATCTGCGCCAGCTTCTTTAGCTGCTTCAGCGTTTGCACCTTGAGTGAACACTGCAACGCGGATATCGCGGCCAGTACCGTGAGGTAGTACAGTTGCACCACGTACGTTCTGGTCAGATTTACGAGCATCGATGCCAAGGTTAACAGCAACGTCTACAGACTCAACGAATTTCGCTGTTGCTAGCTCTTGAAGAAGTGCTACAGCTTCGTTGATTTCGTATTCTTTAGTTACGTCAACTTTTTCGCGGATTACGCGCATGCGCTTAGTTAGTTTAGCCATCTTATTAACCCTCTACCACTAGGCCCATTGAACGAGCAGTACCTGCGATAGAACGCTTCATCGCTTCGATGTCAGCACCAGTCATATCAGCAGCTTTAGTTTCTGCGATTTCTTGGATTTGAGCATCAGTAACAGTACCCACTTTTTCAGTGTTTGGACGACCTGAACCAGACTTAACGCCAGCCGCTTTCTTAAGAAGAACTGCAGCAGGTGGAGTCTTAGTGATGAACGTGAAAGAACGGTCACTGTATACAGTGATAACAACTGGAGTTGGTAGACCTTTCTCTAGAGATTCTGTTTTCGCGTTGAACGCTTTACAGAATTCCATGATGTTCACACCGTGTTGACCTAGTGCAGGACCAACTGGTGGACTTGGGTTTGCCATACCAGCAGCAACTTGCAGCTTGATATAAGCTTCAACTTTCTTAGCCATGATAATTCCTAAATTTTGGGTACAGACGCTATTCGACTGAACAGCTCCCCGTTGATGTCAATACTTGTTACTTTGGTTGAAGCTGGGCTTCAGCCAAAATAATAAGGCGCGAAATTATAGTCATAATCCGCGCCCTACACAACCCTAAAAGGTCATTAATTAATCATGTTTTTCAACTTGACCAAATTCAAGCTCAACTGGTGTTGCACGACCAAAAATCGATACAGACACTTTCAGGCGGCTCTTCTCGTAATCCACTTCTTCAACGGTACCGTTGAAGTCAGCAAATGGACCGTCGGTCACGCGAACCACTTCACCCGCTTCGTACATAGTACGTGGACGAGGTGCTTCACTCGCTTTCTCAAGACGATTCAAGATAGCGTCAGCTTCCTTATCAGAGATAGGAGCTGGACGATCTGAGGTACCACCAATGAAGCCCATGACACGCGGCACACTACGTACTAAGTGCCATGATTCATCGTTCATGATCATCTGGACTAGAACATAGCCCGGGAAGAACTTACGCTCAGATTTACGACGTTGACCTGCGCGCATTTCCACAACTTCTTCTGTTGGGACTAGCACTTCACCAAACAGCTCTTCCATGCCATGCATTTTGATATGCTCACGAAGAGACTGAGCTACGCGGCCTTCAAATCCAGAGAAGGCTTGAACCACATACCAGCGTTTTTTAGGAGCTTCACTCATGAATTAAAACCTCTATACCCCAGTCACAAAGGCAACAAGACGAACCATAATGCCGTCAATGCCCCAAAGTGCTAGAGCCATTACAATACTTACAGCTAAAACGATCAAAGTTGTTTGCATAGTTTCTTGGCGAGTAGGCCAAACCACTTTGCGAACTTCCATGCGAGATTCTTTAGCAAAATCAATCGCAGCTTTACCTTTCGTTGTTGTAGCAGCCACACCCAGTGCAGCAGCGATTAGCACAACAACACCTGCAGCGCGAATCACTACAGAGAGTTCACCGTACAGGTAATTACCCACAACAGCGGCAGCTAGCAGAACAAAAGTGACAATCCACTTAAAGATATCTGCGCTATTTGAGCTTTCAGGAGTTTCAGCATTATTAGCTTTCATAAAACCAGCCTGTCATTAGTCTTAATATAGACGACAACAACCCCGCTGTTGCAGGGCAAATCCATACACGCCAATCATTACTGGTCGACGTACTCTTTATTGATCAAAACGCCCAGTTTTTAATCAAAATTTTCCTGCGTAATGCTTACATGAACAACAAATCAGCAAACATTATCTTCAGTGCAGAAAAAGGGCATCAAATGATGCCCTCTTTGCTACTGGTTCGTCAAATCTTATTCCAAGATTTTCCGAAGACTTCAGCTAATTTATCTAAATTAGTCGAAGATCTTAGCAACAACACCAGCACCAACTGTACGGCCACCTTCGCGGATCGCGAAACGTAGACCTTCGTCCATCGCGATTGGTGCGATTAGCTCTACAGTCATCTTGATGTTATCGCCTGGCATTACCATTTCTACGCCTTCAGGTAGCTCGATGTTACCTGTTACGTCAGTTGTACGGAAGTAGAACTGTGGACGGTAGCCTTTGAAGAATGGAGTGTGACGACCACCTTCATCTTTAGATAGTACGTAAACTTCTGACTCGAACTTAGTGTGTGGAGTGATTGAACCAGGCTTAGCTAGTACTTGACCACGCTCAACTTCGTCACGCTTAGTACCACGTAGAAGTGCACCAACGTTCTCACCCGCACGACCTTCGTCTAGAAGCTTACGGAACATTTCAACACCAGTACATGTTGTAGTAGTAGTGTCTTTGATACCTACGATAGCAACTTCGTCACCTACGTTTAGGATACCGCGCTCGATACGACCTGTTACTACAGTACCACGACCTTGGATTGAGAATACGTCTTCGATTGGCATTAGGAACGGCATGTCTACTGCACGCTCTGGCTCTGGGATGTAGTTGTCTAGCGCTTCTGCTAGTTCAACAATTTTCGCTTCCCACTGCTCTTCGCCGTTTAGTGCGCCTAGTGCAGAACCTTGGATAACTGGTAGGTCATCACCTGGGAAATCGTACTCAGATAGAAGTTCACGTACTTCCATTTCTACTAGTTCTAGTAGCTCTTCATCGTCAACCATGTCACATTTGTTCATGAATACGATGATGTAAGGAATACCAACCTGACGGCCTAGTAGGATGTGCTCACGAGTTTGTGGCATTGGGCCATCTGTCGCAGCAACAACTAGGATACCACCGTCCATCTGTGCAGCACCTGTGATCATGTTCTTAACATAATCCGCGTGTCCTGGACAGTCTACGTGTGCGTAGTGACGAGTTGGAGTGTCGTACTCTACGTGAGAAGTTGCGATTGTGATACCGCGCTCACGCTCTTCTGGAGCGTTATCGATAGATGCGAAGTCACGAGCAGCACCGCCGTAAACTTTTGCAAGAGTAGTACAGATAGCTGCAGTTAGAGTTGTTTTACCGTGGTCAACGTGGCCGATAGTACCAACGTTTACGTGCGGTTTTACACGTTCAAATTTTTCT
>NZ_JCBDGK010000012.1:0-49608 GCF_059834005.1 Vibrio sp. R12-SW3-ISO1 | reverse complement strand
TCACTAAGGGCAGCCATGACACCGAGGGCCGTTTCATCGCACTCGCAGACAAACCCTTGGTAGCTTTCAAGTTGTTTACTATCCATAGACATAAAAAAGCGATAAGCGGCAATTTCACCTAGAGGCTCAGCCCCTGTTCTTAGCTCTCGAACAGGCAGCGCATTATTTGCCATGACAGACATGTAACCTTGATGACGAAATTGGTAACCATCGCCATACGTTGTGGGAGTGACGAAACATATATTAGTGAGTCCCTTATCCACTAAATGTTGCGTCGCTGCTCGTCCCCCATTGAAATCATCCGGTGCAACCCAAAATGAGCCTTCACACATTCCAATGCAAACGTAAGGGAGATTTAATTGCTTACACATTGCAATACGATCATCATTCGTGGTGATACCGAGCAAGATAGCGCCCCCGACTTGATGTAAGTCTGCGTCGCCAAAACTGACCGGAAGAAGATTTCTACCTGATTTGCGAATCGCTGTGGATAATGATGGCCATAACATCCCTAAATAACGCGAGGCATAAAAATCGAGTGGCCCGAGAGAGATAGCAATAGTGTTCTTATGGCTTCCCGTTAGCTCACGTGCTGAAGAGCTAGGCACATAACCAAGATCTTTACAGATATCTAGAATACGTGCTCGCGTTTTCTCACTAATGCCCGGTTTGTTGTTGAGAGCTCGACTCACCGATGCGATTGATACACCGGCTATTTTAGCGGCCTCATGAATGGTTGTTTTCTTCAACTCTTCCTCTGATTTTGATGATGTCACCGCGCTCTCCTAGAACGTAAACAACGTAAATTTATGTTTATTATCTGAATAAAGAGGAAAATAACAAGAAGTATTTACGTATTCTGTATAGTAAATGCGTAAATGGCCATGTCACCATCTGTTTGGCTAGGTTTACTGTCGTAAAGAAAACGCATCTCCCCACATAACACCCATAGCGTTCATGCTACAATGCGAGCGACATCCATAGCACTAGAGTATCATCATGGCGTTTTCTCACCTTGGCCTCAGCGAGCCGTTGGTTCGTGCAATTGACGAACTGGGCTACAGTAAACCGACCCAAATTCAAACCAAAGCTGTCCCTGTCATTTTACGTGGCGACGATTTAATCGCCGCGGCTCAGACCGGTACAGGTAAAACCGCCAGTTTTGTCTGGCCAATTTTGGAGCGACTCGCCCAAGGAGAGACTCAGCGTAAAAAACGTTTTCGTGCATTAATTCTGGCCCCAACCCGCGAGTTGGCCGAGCAGATTGATGAAAAAATCCGCCACTACAGTCGCCACATGCCGCTCACCTCTGTCGCCCTGTTTGGTGGTGTGGATGATAAAGCGCAAAAGCAGGCGTTGATCGAAGGCGTTGACATTGTGGTGGCCACACCGGGGCGCCTACTCGATTTATATGGCCAGCGCGCCGCCTATTTTGAAGAGGTCGAAGTGTTGGTGCTGGATGAAGCGGATCGCATGTTAGACATGGGCTTTATTGACGATCTGAACAAAATTCTCGACCGACTGCCAACCGATATTCAGCATCTCTTGTTTTCAGCGACCCTATCCAACAAGGTCAGAGAGCTTGCCAAGACGGCGGTTAACGATCCGTTTGAAATCAGTATTGCCGCCAATCAGGCATCGAAAAAGAACATTGAGCAGTGGCTGATTACCGTTGATAAAGATAAAAAATCGGCCCTGTTGAGCCATCTCATCAAAGAGAACGACTGGGACCAAGCGCTGATTTTTATTGAGACCAAACATGGCGCGGCTAAACTCGCCGATCAGTTGGCCAAACGCGGCATTGACGCTGAAGCGTTTCATAGTGGTCGTAGTCAAGCGATAAGAAAGCAGCTTTTAGCGGATTTCAAAGCCGGTAAAATCCGTTACATGATCGCCACTGGCGTGGGCGCACGCGGGATCGATATTGAAGGGCTGACACGGGTGATTAACTACGACCTGCCTTTCCCTGCCGATGAGTACGTCCATCGCATAGGACGAACCGGTCGCGCCGATGCCCAAGGTGAGGCGATCTCGTTTGTCTCTAAAGATAACTTTAAGAACCTGTGCATGATTGAGAGCCGCTTAGGCCACTTGATTGAACGCCGTGAAGTGGAAGGCTTTGAGCCGCGCAAGCCCGTACCGATTTCGATCCTCAACTATGTGCCGAAACATAAACGTCAACCTAAGGAAGAGTCATGAGTCACCCTGACATCAGTCATCCGACTAAGATGACGTTTTTCGAATTCTTGACACCGCTGGTGGCACAAGGGAAAAAGACCATCACGATTCGCGATGAAGCTGAGTCCCATTATGTGCCTGGCACTGAAGTCGAGGTGTTGACACTCGAGACGCAGCAGAGCGTTTGCACCATCCGCATTCTGTCTGTCGAACCGCTGCGCTACGACGACATCAACGAATTTCACGCAGAGCAAGAGCACCTACCGCTGCCTGAGCTGAAAACCTTGATTCGTGACATCTACCCCGATCTGGATCAACTGTTTATGATTCGTTTTGAGCGAGTGGCATAGCCTTTTTCACTCGCCCTGTGCGTGTCTGAATCAGTAGGCACGCACTGATCAACCCCAGTCCGACCCAGCCTTGAATGCTGAACCTCTCACCTAGAAACATCACTGCCAACAGTGCCGCCACCAAAGGCTCAAACAGAGTGAGTAATGTCGCCGTGCGCACTTCGACACTGCGCAAGCCAAAACCAAACAACAGGTAGCCGATAAACATCGGGATCACAGCCATATAGAGAGCGACAGCGCTGTTGATTTCTGATGCAAACAAGGCACTTCCCGTCCAAAATAGTGTAGGCAGCAACAAACATGCACCAAGGCCGAAAATCGCCCCCATCGCACTTTGGGATCGTACACCTAAGGTAATAAGCTGCTTGGCTGCCAGTGAATAACCGGCATAACTCGCCGCAGCCACTAACCCCAACACAACACCGAATGTAAAACGCCCATTGTCCAAGGTGTTCACACCATCACCTTTGGTTAGGGTTAACAGCATGACCCCAATCGCCCCAAAAGCGAAACTGATTAGCCATTGTGTCGATAGCGCTTTAACCGTGCCAAAAAGACGCTCAAAACAGACGGTAAACAGTGGTGCAGTGGCAATAGAAACCACCGTCCCTATCGCAACACCTGACCACCGCATCGAGGTATAAAACGCCAGCGGGTACAAGGTTAAAGCCAACGCGCCCAAAATCAGCGTACCAACATGTTGGCGCAAAATTGCCAGGTCTTTTATGAGTGCGGGAACAGAGATAAGAGCCAAAAGTAATCCCCCCAATCCCATCGCAAAGGCACCGATCGCTAACGGGTGAATGGTCGGAGCGAGCGCCGCAGCGCTGCCAGTGGTTCCCCAAAGTAAGGAAGCGAATAGGATGGCACCAATAGATTGCCATTGTGAAGAAGAAACGTGAGCAGACATTGCCTAATCCAAGCCAGAGATACTCCATTTAGCTTACGGCATGCATAAGACATCCAATGTGCAGAAAGGACGGTTTATTCGGTTATTCTGATGATTATGGCGCTGTTAGAGATGACGTACTTGCTTCGGTGACAGTGAAAAGTGCACCTGAAATCGCCGCGAGAATGCCGACGCGTCTTGATAGCCACACTGCTCTGCAATTCGAGCAATACTTAAGTCGGTGTGAGTCAATAGTGCATGAGCTCGTGACATACGCTCTGCCGTAATATACGCGTGAACGGTTTGTCCGGTGTGCTTTTTGAATTGCGATTTAAATTGTGTCGCACTCAAACAGGCGATGCGACTGAGAGATTCAATGCCCATCGGCGCATCGATATGAGCACTGATGTGCGCTTTTACCCTCTGAATTCGGGCATCACCACTGCGCTGCATTTCTTGTCGTGCTAGCAGCGATGTAAGCAGTTCAAATGCTTGAGTTTCCAAAGGCGTATCAACAGATTGCTCCAGTTGCGCTGCGAGAAACTCAATGTAGTGCTGAAGTGGTGTCGAGATTGAGAACACCGGCATCTTAGCAGTCAGTAAGGGCTCTGGCAACGTGTCGCTATCCACGACTAAAAAACGGGCGGCTTCATCGGCTCGGAAAATGTGCTCAAGTGTTTTCTTCACCACCACACACTGTCCTGGCGAAACCTTTCCGCGATAGTCTTCAAGCTCAATATCAATCGCTCCGCTTAGGGGCAAAACCAATTGATGATAAGTGTGCCAATGACCGCGTTTTTGTTTGGTGTATGAGCGAACACTGATGTCCATACTGTTCCTTGTCCCACTGCATGAGCAGAGCATTGATTGACGCACTAGACGACTGGTCTATTTTTACACTATAGTAGCGGCCATGAACGCAAAAACACAAGATACTCGTCAGCACATTCTCAATATTGGCTATCAGTTGGTGGTCAATAAGGGCTTTACCGCCGTGGGGTTGTCTGAACTGCTGAGCACCGCCCAAGTGCCGAAAGGCTCTTTTTATCACTATTTCAAATCGAAAGAGCAGTTTGGCGAGGCGCTAATTAGCGAATACATTCGTGAGTACATGGCGCGCAGCAACGCGATATTAACTCAGACCGATCTGAACGGTTTTGAAAGACTCGTTCACTATTTCTCTCGCTGGCTGGAGAAAGATTCAGGCACCTGCAATGCGAACCGCTGTCTTGTGGTCAAGTTGAGTGCCGAAGTCGCCGATTTATCCGAGCCGATGCGTCAATCGCTCGCCAAAGGCGCAGAAATGGTGATCGAAAGCCTTGCTCACTGTATTGAAGTGGGCATTGACGATGGCTCAGTCCAGGTAGTCAACGCACATGCCACGGCCACACAGTTATATCAACAATGGTTAGGTGCGAGTTTGCTCAACAAGCTTTTTCAAGATGAAACCCATCTTGAACTGTGTTTACTTAGCTCCAAAGCCTTGCTGGGTAATCCGGCCGTCAAGTAGCGCTGGATCATCACACTTTGCTCCCCCGTTATCGACTATGCTGGTAGCGGGATTTTTTGGCCATACAACTAGACGACTGGTCTAATAACATAACTAAGACGTACTTTATGTCATGTCTACACAGGAGAACATCATGTCAGATTCCATTAACCGACGCGTAGTGCTTGCATCTCGCCCCAATGGCGCCCCCACTGCGGATAATTTTCGTCTAGAGACAACGGACATTCCAAGCCCAGCAGAGGGCGAAGTCCTGTTGCGCAGTGTTTACCTCTCCCTTGACCCGTACATGCGCGGACGGATGAGTGATGCAAAATCCTACGCAGACCCGGTTGCTATCGGTGACACCATGGTCGCAGGTACCGTGTGTCAGGTCATCGAATCTCGCCACGATCAGTTTAAAAACGGTGATTGGGTGCTGGCCTACAGCGGATGGCAAGATTACGCACTGTCAAATGGCGAAGGCCTAATCAATATGGGCCAAAACCCGGCGCACCCTTCCTATGCGCTCGGCGTAATGGGCATGCCTGGCTTTACCGCTTACATGGGCCTACTTGATATTGGTGCCCCCAAAGAAGGCGACACGCTGGTCGTGGCTGCCGCCACTGGCGCGGTCGGTTCTATGGTTGGCCAAATCGGTAAATTGAAAGGTTGTTACGTTGTCGGTGTAGCCGGCGGAGAAGAAAAATGCCGTTATGCGGTGGAGCAGCTTGGCTTTGATGCGTGCATCGACCATAAAGCGGACGACTTTGCTGATCAACTCGCCACGCATTGTTCAAAAGGCATTGATATCTACTTTGAAAACGTTGGCGGTAAAGTGTTTGACGCTGTTATGCCATTGCTCAACACTGGCGCGCGCGTACCATTGTGTGGCCTTATCTCACAGTACAACGCCACCTCTTTGCCACAAGGGCCAGATCGCCTGTCGATGTTGATGGGGCAATTGCTCGTTAAACGCATCAAGATGCAGGGCTTCATCATTTTTGATGACTACGGTCACCGTTATGGCGAATTCGCTCAAGATATGAATCGTTGGCTGGCAGAAGGTAAGATTCACTACAAAGAGCACTTAGTGGAAGGGCTAGACAACGCGCCTGATGCCTTTATTGGCCTACTCGAAGGGAAAAACTTCGGTAAGCTGGTCGTAAAAACCAACGAGCCGGTATAAGGAGTCGTCATGATTACGCTGCACCACCTAAACCAATCGCGCTCTAAGCGCATCATTTGGCTACTAGAAGAGCTGAATCTTGAGTATAAAATCGCGCCTTATCAACGTGATAACGTCACGTTTCTCGCGCCACCTGAACTCAAAAGTGTTCACCCTTTGGGTAAATCGCCCGTCATAGAAGACCAAGGGCTGGTGATCACCGAATCTGGGGCCATTACAGAGTATCTGATCCAACGTTACGGGCCACATCTCGCACCTAAAGCAGACAGCGATGACTATGTCGATTACCTGCAATGGCTGCATTTTGCGGAAAGCTCAGCGGCGCTGCCCTTGCTTCTGAAAATGTTTGTCGCCAAAGATGGCGCGCAGACCAACTTCCTTGCCGGCTACGCCGATCTTGAGTTAGATAAAGTGATGAGTTACGTCAATCAACGTTTAGAAGGTAAACGTTACTTGGTCGCCGACACCCTCACCGGTGCGGATATCATGATGTCTTTCATCGTGGAAATCTTAACCAAGTTCGGATTGCTGGAGCGCTACCCTCATATCGCTACCTACGCCAAGCAACTTGCGACTCACGACAAGTTCAATAAAGCGGAGCAGTTAGAAGCGCAATATGGTTAAACCGTAAGCGTTAGCACCGTTAGAAATCAAAACGCCGCCCTTTTTCGTCACTAAAAGGGCGGCGTTTTTTTGGGTTATTCTGTCGCTTCGTGAATCGCTTCTTTGGTGTCCTTCCATACTTTGGAGGAGTCTTCTTTCACTCCTTCCCAGGTATTGGAACAACCGGCGAGCAGTAAGACAAGCGTTGCAATCATGGCAGAGAGTTTCATGGTAAATCCTTTACAATTTCGCGTTCGTTTCGACAAAGTAGATTAACCAAGTTATGGATAGCAAAAAAGGGCTAAATCGCCCTTTTTGTCACACTTCTGACCGAAGCTTATCGCAAGCAAATATTCAATTTATGCCACTTGGACTGAGCCATTCATCTATGTCAGAATGACCGCTTTCAACGTCACACAATGAAAGCCCTACTATGAATTTCCAAGCCGCAATTTTTGATATGGATGGCCTATTACTCGATACCGAGCGCCTCTGTATGCAGGTGTTTGAACAAGCCTGTGACAACGTTAACCTCCCGTTCTACCCTGATGTCTACCTCTCCATCATTGGTCAAAATGCGGTCAGCATTGATAAGACATTTCGTAAGGTGTACCACGACGATCTCGATAAGCTCGATGCAGAATGGCGTAAAAACTACAAAGCCATCGTTAATCATCAAGCCATTCCGGTCAAAGAAGGCGTGCTTGATCTGCTGAAGTGGTTAAAGGCGAACAAGATCCCAACCGCTGTTGCCACCTCATCACAACGAGAGGTTGCCACGGTGAAATTAAAACTGGCGGGATTGGATCAATACTTTGATTCTCTAACGTGCGGCTGTGAAGTGACCCAAGGCAAACCTGACCCAGAGATTTATTTACTCGCCGCTCAAAGGCTCGGCGTTGAGGCCGCGCAATGTGTGGCGTTTGAGGATTCGAACAATGGTGTGCGCAGCTCCATGGCTGCCAATATGACGACGTTTCAGATCCCTGATTTGGTCGCGCCTTGTGAGGAAGTATTGGCATTAGGCCACTACGTCGAGTCTTCGTTATCGGATGCGCTGGCGCGCTTGAAAACGGAAACAATGGTGGCCTAACACCTAGGCACTATGAATAGATTTTGCTCTCGGCGCGGCGGTTAATATGCGACGCCGAGGGTTCATCGAAATCGACCAAAATCAGTTCACTGTACTTTTTCTGTTGCAAGTTCAAAGGTTTAACTTGCTGCTGGTGTTTACGACGCTTTTGGCGCGCCTTTCTAATCATCTCATCCATGGTATGACTCCCTAGCTAACTGTGGTCAAACAGTTGTTCAATTTGACCGCAGTTTCACTGTAGCAGTTCCCTCTTTTTGCTCCATTGAATTTCCTATCTGCTGTGTAAAATGATCGTATTTTGTGATCCTGTTTGAAAGCGCAGCACCGATCGCTTGCAAATAAGAAGGGTGAAATGTGCTCAAGATAGTGCCCTGTCTCTGACTAGTGTTGTCGTGCCTATTACTGATTATCTCGCCTAACGCATCCGCCGATATGCCAAAGCACTCTGTGTCATAACTCAAGGTTCTATCAAATTGATCCAAGAGCCTTTTAATTGTCTGTTGCCACCCCAACGTGTGAAGTATGCCCTATGATGTTAGGGCACAAAGCAACGTTGGATAAGGAATTAGAATGACTAACCAATACGTACCACCTAAAGTTTGGACAATGGAAGAAGGCAACGGCGGACAATGGGCCAGCATCAACCGACCAGACTCAGGCGCGCGCCACGAACAAGCCCTACCCGTTGGCGAGCATCCGCTACAACTGCATTCTCTGGCGACGCCAAACGGACAAAAGGTCACAATTTTACTCGAAGAACTGCTTGCGCTCGGTGTCAAAGAGGCCGAGTACGACGCTTACTTGATCAAAATTGGTGACGGTGATCAGTTTGGTTCTGGCTTTGTCGAAATCAACCCGAACTCAAAAATTCCGGCCTTAGTGGACCGTTCTGGTGAAACGCCCATCAACGTCTTTGAATCTGGCCACATCCTGCTTTACCTTGCGGAAAAGTTTGGTCATTTCCTACCTAAAGATCATGCGGCGCGAACTCAAGTGATGAACTGGCTATTTTGGCTGCAAGGCTCTGCGCCTTATCTGGGAGGCGGCTTTGGTCACTTCTATGCGTATGCACCAGAGAAATTCGAGTACCCGATCAACCGATTTGCGATGGAAGCCAAGCGTCAGCTCGACGTACTCGACAAAGAACTGGCGAAGCACACCTACCTCGGTGGTGAAGAGTACAGCATCGCCGACATCGCCACCTGGCCGTGGTATGGCAATCTGGTGTTAGGTCACGCCTATAATGCCGCAGAGTTCTTAGACGTCGACAGTTATCAGCACGTCAAACGCTGGGCGAAAGAGATTGAAGCGCGTGAGGCTGTGCAGCGTGGCCGCATCGTTAACCGTGCATGGGGTGAAGAGTGGGAGCAAGTGCCTGAACGCCATAGCGCGGCAGACATTGATAAAGTACTCGCACTGAAACCTTAATTATCCCGACCTCCTCTACTGAATAACCCATTCAGCTCATAACCAAGGCAAAAATTGCCTTGGTTTTTTTTGTGTTCAATAGCCAATTTTGGTGAGAACCAACTTGTGATCGGAACCGTTGGGTGTCGAGAGACTTTCTCTGTGGCACAAACGCCGCCCAGCATTGGCCGATTGTAGCCACAGGTGATCAATGGCAATCATGGTTGATGCAGGCGTTGCGACTTGTGCGCCCCAATTAGGCCAGCTCGCCACCGGCGCGGTCTGAAAGGTGGGGAACAGCTGCGCAAAACGTCGGCTGATGGAGGATAGGTTAAAGTCTCCGACGATCAGCACTTCATCATCAGGGTATTGCTCATTCAACGACTCAATGGTTCGAATTAACGCGTTGCGACGATGCCAGAGTTCTTTGCTGCGCGGCGAAGGTGGATGCGCCACCATTAGAGTGATGGGATCTTGTTTTGGTGGATGCCATAGCGCGCGAATCACGCTCTGCTGATCCGGCGTGTGAAACACAGAGGCGTCCGTTAACGGGGTGGTGCTGAGAATCATTTGGCTCGACGGGTAACCGATGCCCTCTTGGCCGCCATAGAAAAACGGATAGCGGTCATCGAGCAATTTAAGCTGCTCACCAATCTCCGGCGCCACTTCCTGCATCACAATCAAATCCGCCGGCTGCGTTAATAAATAGTTGATGAACTGATGGATGTCTGGATTTTCGTAGTAGAGATTGTATTGCAATACGGTGACGGGGGTATCGCAATCAGCGACGAGTGCTTGGCTGCCTTTGGGTGTCATCAAGGCAAACGCGCCGGCAAGGACAAGGCAGACAAGCGTTTGACCGTAACAGCGGGCCAGCCCCAACACGAGCGCAAGCAGTACATAGCCAAACATAAACAGCGCAGGAAATGCGACGATGTTTTCTACCCACCAGAGGGACTCTTTCAGTGATAACCCTGCCCAGCACAAGGCTGGGAAATAGACAATTGCCCAAAGAATCCAACGCTTCACTCCACCTCTCCCTCAACGTTAGCGCCACTTGAGACAAGGCCCAATCGCGCGTAACAAATTAGAGTAAGTATGGTCGATGATTGACGTTTTCACCGAGTTTTTAACGGCTTAGCCCACGGCTAAGCCGTTAAGATCGGCTAAAGTACACCGCGTGATTGCCTAAAGCGGCTCCACGCGTACGGCTGCGACCTTAAATTCCGGGATCTTAGCGTGCGGATCTTTGGCCGTGGTGGTCAAACGGTTGACCGGTGACTCCACAAAATGGAACGGAATAAACACTACCCCAGGCTGCATACGCTTGGTGACAAAAGCGTCGATCTCAATCTCACCTCGCCTGGTGGAGACTTTCAGCCGTTGCCCATTGCCAATGCCTAAGCGCTCGGCATCCTGCACGCTGATCATCGCTCTTGGCCCGGCAAGGTTATCCAACCCTTGGGTTTTTCTCGTCATGGTACCGGTGTGAAATTGCTCCAGCACGCGGCCGGTAGTCAGCACTAATGGGAACTCCTCATCCGGCAGCTCTGCGGCATAGCGAAAAGGAATCGCCTCCATTTGCCCTTTGCCACGCGAAAACTGCGTCTGATGCATGATACGCGTCCCTTCAGGGTTATTCTTATTGCTCGGCCACTGCACGCCATTAGGCGGGATGTTGGCCCACTTTAAACCACCATATTGTGGCGTGACTCGTGCTATTTCATTGGTGATATCCGAGACCTGACGATAACGCCACTCCCCGCCCATCGCATTGGCGATTTCCTGAATGATCCACCAATCTTCTTTCGCCTCGCCCGGCGGCGCTACCGCAGGAGTAATGCGCTGCACTCGGCGCTCTGTGTTGGTAAAGTGGCCCGATTTCTCGGCAAAGCTACACGACGGCAAGACCACATCAGCGTACTGCGCGGTTTCGGTAAGGAAGATGTCTTGCACCACCAAGAAATCGAGACTCTCAAGCCCTTCAATCACGTGGGCTTGATCCGGATCGCTCAGTACCGGGTTTTCACCCATCACATACAAACCTCGCACGCTGCGTTCGCACGCACCATCGATAATTTCTGTTAAGGTCAATCCGGGCGTAAGCGATAGATTGGGTGCATCCCAAGCAAGAGCAAATTTATCTCGCACCAAGGGGTTATAGACCTTTTGGTAGCCCGGGTAGTTATTGGGCAACGCGCCCATATCACACGCACCTTGCACGTTGGATTGGCCGCGCAGAGGGTTAATACCGCCGCCTTCAATACCGATGTTGCCGCACAAGAGTTGCAAATTGGCGATGGAACGAACGTTATCATGACCGGTAGTGTGCTGAGTGATGCCCATTGAGTAATACACAGCGGTGCGTTTCGCCGTGCCTATCATGCGCGCCATGGCGAAAATATCGTCCGCCTTCACACCGGTGACCAGCTCCACGTTTTCTAACGCGTATGAGGGCGACATAACCTCTTGCATCATGGTATCAAAACCGTCTACGCGCTCTTCGATGTAGTCTCGGTCATACCAACCGTGTTTGATGATTTGCTGCATCACGCCATTAATCAGCATCACATCGGTCCCCGGACGATGCGCAAGATAGAGCTCCGCGTGATCGGCCATGGCGATGCGTTTCGGGTCGGCGACAATCAAGCGCGCGCCATGGTGACGCACCGCTTGTTTAATGTGCGAAGCGATGATCGGGTGCGCTGATGAGGTATCGGACCCTATGATAAAGATGATGTCAGAGTGCTGAATGCTCGGAATATCATTGGTCATCGCGCCACTGCCAAGCGCCGCTTCAAGCCCGGTGACTGTCGAGGCGTGGCACAAACGCGCACAATGATCGACGTTATTGGTGCCCAGCTCTCGACGGATGAATTTCTGAAACGCGTAGTTATCTTCGTTGGTGGTTTTCGCTGAAGAGAAACCGGCCAGCGCATCCGAACCAAAGTCGCGTTTGATGGCAGAAAACTTGTTCGCAATCAGCGTAATCGCTTCAGACCAAGACGCCGGTTGCAACCAACCATCTTTACGGATCAACGGAGTGGTGAGGCGCTCGTCACTGCCAATAAAATCAAAACCAAAGCGACCTTTGACGCACAACATACCTTCATTAACCGGAGAGGCTCCGCCTGTCACCGCCATGATACGATTGCGCGCTTCATCCACATGCAGCGTCAGTTTACAGCCAACGCCGCAGTAGGTGCATATGGTATCCACCTGTTTCAATTCAATATCCCGGCCTTGCGCTTTATTGCGCTTATCCACCATCGCCCCAGTCGGACACGCTTGCGTGCACGCACCGCACTGTACGCAGGCGGAATCGCCCATTAAGGTGCCATTGGGGCCAAAGTTAGGTCGTAAATCGGGGCGAAGTTTCGGGTGGCCTTTTTCGTCGGTCATAAAGCTCAGCACGCCATGAACGCTTTGCTCACGACACGCTTGTATGCATTGCCCGCAACTGATGCAACGGTTGGCATCAAAAACAATAAACTCTGAGCTGCTATCGACGCAGAATTTATGCCGCTCATCGCGCACCGCTTGCCAATCGGCTGCGGATTGAACCTTCACCGATTGCGGGTGGTGTTGCTCGGCCTGATAAGTGGTGGCGTAGTCACGCAGCGCACAATCGGTGTTGGCTTGGCAGCCACATTCTAGGCAGCGCGCAGCTTCCGCTATGGCTTGCTCGTTATCAAAGCCTAGCTCGACTTCGTCAAACGAGCATTCACGCTGCTCGGCGCTGAGCTCAGGCATGATCATCCGCTTCACCTGCTCTAACTGCTTAAACTGAGCAGGGTCGACTTTGTTTAACGACGGCTCTTTGCGCGCATTAAACGGTTTAACAGGCAGTGATGCCATGGTGCCATTGAAAAAGCGATCGATGGCTTGCGCGGCAGTTCGTCCATCCGCTACCGCTTCAATGGCAGTGGCTGGGCCTCGGCGAAAATCACCGATACTGAACAAGTTACCACTACCGTGATGCATAGTAGTCTCATCCACATCAGCGGTATTCCATCGGGTGATAGGAATATCCAGTGTTTCATGACGCATGAAATCCAGATCTGGGGTTTGTGACACGGCCGCAATCACGGTATCAAACGCTTGTGTGAAATACTCGCCGGTCGGCTCTGGACGACGGCGACCTGAAGCATCGGGTGTCCCCAGCGCCATGCGCTCAAAGGTGACTTGATGCACGCGCCCTTGCTCGTCCGCATGGTTTTCCACTGGGTTAGTTAAAAAGTGGAACTTGACCCCTTCGTGTTCCGCTTCCACGATTTCATAATCTTCGGCAGGCATTTCATCGCGGGTACGACGATAAATCAGTGTAGTATCGGCGCCAGCTCGCACCGCAGTACGCGCACAATCTATCGCGGTGTTGCCCCCACCGATCACCGCCACTTTTTTCCCGGTGGTAAAGCGCTGCTCGGTGACGTAATCCTTGAGGAAATCCACTCCAAGATAGCAACCCTCAAGCGTGCTTCCCGGGTAGTGCATTTCGACCGCTTTGGACGCGCCAACCGCAAGACAAACGGCGTTATACTCTTCACTCAGCGCACTGAGCGTGTTCGCCTCTCCTAACTTGCTGTTGGTATGAATCGTCATGCCGTTGCGACACAGCAGATCTATTTCTTGATCAAGAATCGATTTGGGTAAGCGATACTCAGGAATGCCATAACGCAGCCAGCCCCCGGCTTGTGGCATCGCCTCAAACACGTCCACTTGATAGCCTTCATTCGAGAGGTAGTAGCCCGCTGTCAATCCGCCCGGCCCACTGCCAACAATCGCGACACGTTGTGGCTTGTCGGCTTTTTTCTCCGGTACATAGGCCTGATAGGCACGCAGATCAGCGTCGGCTGCGTGGCGTTTGAGCTGGCGAATCGCGATCGGCTCATCGACGAGCGAGCGGCGACACTCACTTTCACAAAACGCAGGACAAACGCGGCCAATCGACAATGGCATCGGCAGCGTTTTTTTAATCACTTCGACCGCTTTTTGATGGTCATTTTGCGCAATATGGTAGAGATAGCTCTGAATATCGACCCCAGCGGGACACGCGGTCTGACACGGCGCTTCACAATCGGCGTAATGATCTTCCATGATGCGATTTAAGGCCCTGCGGCGATGCTCTGAAAGCGCAGGAGACTGCGTTACCACATTGAGCCCAGAGTAGACCTTCAATTCACAGGCACGTTTCATGCCGCCACTTTCCACTTCGACCACACACAAATCGCATGGGATTTTGTCGTTTGAACGGTTCAAACCACACAAAGATGGGATCTCAACGCCGCAGACGTTCGCGACCTCAAGTAACGTTTTGTCCGTCTCGACAATTCGATAAGCTCCATCAATGATTATCTCAATCACACCGCACTCCATTCTTTGCGACATTACACCTTTATTAACCATACAATATTAATGGTTAATAACCTGTGATTGATCACACATTCGTACTCTTTAGCACGTGAATTTCCGCAGTGGATTTCATATCAAACCTATGCTCACCTAAGTTTCTGATATTGTTCAGCATACATCGATAATCATACAAATAAATTAGGCATCATATTGTTAACAGAAAGGGTAATTATGTGGCACGTCATTTTCATATTTGTAATGTATAATTTCGTTTTTAACATTTAATAATAGATAACAATAATGTTACTTTAGACACCGTTGGTCACACCGATGAATCAAGAGTTTAATTGACGAAAAACGGTGTTAATGAGACACCATTCTTTCGGTATTTTTATGGTGATTACTATTGGGGTAATGACTTTGAAAATATCGCTTTAAATGGCGTTTAATAACACTCTCTACGTGTGGCAAACATTCCAAACTATCTCATTTCATACTTTGATCCGTGCGGTTTGCCCACTGCACGGTTTTTTTTCGTCTTTTTCTCGAGACATCGCATTTTGTGAAGCATCGCAATAATTATCCACTTGATTAACAGGTGAATAATTTTTCTCATGTCGAAGCGCCAGTTTGCCCCCTATAATTATCCAATTGTTTAATTGTTGATTGGAGAAGCCCGTGCAAGAGAGACCACGCCGCGCAGGTCGACCGACGCAAAACATTGATGCCCGAGACGCGCTCATCCTTCACGCGCGCGAACTGTTTATGGCGATGCCGTATGACAAGGTCTCGACACGTTTGGTTGCGCAAAAAGCGGGGGTCAACGCCGCGATGATTCGCTACTACTTCGGCAGTAAAGAGGGGCTATTTGAGACCATGCTGAGAGACACACTCGAGCCGATGAAACATCAATTGCAACAGATGTTTAGTGTCGGTTCTCAGCAAAGTTTTATCGACATTATGCGCACTTACTATCAAGAGATGCACAAAACGCCGCACTTTCCCAAGCTCATTTGGCAAGTGATGAATATGCCTGCGTCGCAAACCCAGCGAAAACTCATGCAGAAAGTCTTTGATGATGTGAGCCGGCCCATGCAGTCAATGATTTTTGAGAAGCTAGCCGCCAACGGCATTATTCGCCCTGGTATGGATCCCCTGCTGTGTCGAGTCTCCTTTATCAGCTTGATGGTGTTTCCGTTTATCGCACCCGCTTCTCTTCTCTCGATTCATGGCATTGAACTAAGCGAATCTTTTTTAAACCGATTACTTGAACACAATATTGACGTTCTTAAACATGGCTTTTTACAAGCCCAAGGCGAACACGATGAAAATCAATAAGAAACTTCTGTTTTTCCCTGCCCTTGGGGTCGGGATCCTCATTCTCGCCCTCGCGATCATGACCAAGCCGCAACTGCCCGTAAAGCCAGCGGGTGAGCGTGCCAGACTGGTCGATACTCAAACACTGGAACTCAAAGCGATAGCGCCACTGGCAATTGGTTTTGGCAAAGTTGCACCAAAAGTCGAGTGGAAAGCCATCGCGGAAGTCACCGGGAAAATTGTCTATCGACACCCGGATCTTGAAAAAGGACAAGTCCTACGTGCGGGGACGGAAATTCTGCGTATTGACCCGCTCGACTACGAACTCAAATTGGTTCAAGCCCAAGCTGATCTCAATTCTGCTCACACTTCTTTAGCTAAGCTCAACCAAGAAGAAGCCAACCTCAAACAGACGTTAGTGATTGAGTCAAATCGACTCGACATTGCCAACAAAGAACTCGCGCGCCAACAAAACCTGCGTCAAAAAGGGCTGAACTCTCAATCTGACGTTGACCAGCAGCAGCAAAGCACCTTATCGCAACGTAAACTGGTGCTCGACATCGAGAACCAAATCGGATTGATGCCTGACGAAAAACGCGTTGCAGAGGCGCAAGTAAAAGTGGCAACCTCCAAAGTGGACGAGGCCAAGCGTTCTCTTGAGAAAACCATCATTCGCTTGCCTTACGACTTACGCATCGCCAGCGTTGACATCGAGCAAGACCAAGTGGTCAATCTCCAGCAAACCATGGTGGTCGCTCATGGCATACAAGTGATGGAAGTGGAAGCGCAGCTCTCGATTCACGACATGCTGACTATCGCAGCAAGCCTAGGTGAATTTGGCCGCGACGAATCCGGCATTCCGCAACCCAATATGACGGATATTAAGGCTAACGTGCAACTAAGCAGCGGAAACCTAAAAGCATCTTGGCCTGCGCGTGTGGCGCGCATCAGTGAAACGGTCGATCCTAATCAGGCGACGGCGGGCATCATCCTCGAAATCGAGCAAGACTATCGCGCACTTGCGCCGGGCGCTACGCCGCCACTGGTTAATGGCATGTTTGTACGCGCGGAAGTCGAAGGCCAAGCCAACCCGAGTTGGGTCATTCCTGAACGGGCCCTCCATGGCAATACCATTTATCTGCTCGATGAAGAGAGTAAATTGCGCATGGTGCCGGTGGAGGTACTTTATCGCCGCAATAACCAAGTGGTGATCGAGGGGGATTTGGAGCAAGGACAAGCGCTGATTCTCAATGATCTCCTCCCTGCGATTGAAGGGATGCTGCTCAAAGATGCGCGTTCGCCACAGGAGCCGAAATCATGATTCGTTTTTTCGCCAAGCACCCAACGGCGGCCAACTTATTGATGCTCACCTTGCTACTGCTCGGCGTGACATCTCTCACCACCATCAAACGTGAGACATTCCCTGAGTTTGATCCACCTTATATCATGGCGGGCGTCGTCTACCCCGGCGCGTCGCCACAAGAGGTCGAAGAGAGCATTTGTGTGCGCATGGAAGACGCGGTGGATGGTCTGGCCAATATCGTTGAAACACGCTGTGAGGCGGTCGAAGGCTCAGCGCGTTTAGTGCTCAAACTCGACGAGAAAGCCGATATTGGCCGCATGTTGGTGGATGTGCAAACTCAAATCAACGCCATCAACGATTTTCCGCAGGAGATCGAATCCCCTATCGTTCAAGAGTTGGATTGGAACGAGCCTGTGGTTGATGTGGCTATCACCGCAGATACCACATGGCCAGAGTTAAAAGCCTACGCCGAACAGCTTAAGCGAACGTTAAAACTTGACTATGGTGTATCGCTCGTCGATGTGGCCGGGTTTTCTGATCACCAATACCGAGTGGAACTCGACACCAGTGCCATTCGCCAACTGGGTCTGAGTGTTGGCGATATCGCGACGCAAATCGGCAAGCAGAACGTCAAACTGCCCAGTGGCAACGTGGAAACACCTGACAAAAACTTTCTCATTCGCTTTGATGAGCGACGCGTCACACCAGAGGCGCTCGAAACGATTGTGGTTGGCTCTGGGCCAAATGGTTCTCTGATTCGCTTGCGAGACGTGGCTAAAATCACCGATCGCTTTGAGCTCGATGAGCAAAAAGTGTTGTTTGATGGTCACCCATCCGCCCTGCTCAAAGTGAGCAAAAACAAAGAAGACGACGCACTGCGCATTAAAGAGCGCGTGGCTGCCTTCGTGGCCGACCAACAAGTGCACGCGCCCGATGGCGTCACCCTTGAAATGACCAATGACCTCTCCTCAGTGTTATGGGACCGCCTGACCATGATGGTACGCAATGGTTGGCAAGGGATCGTGTTGGTGTTTGCCACCATGTGGCTCTTCTTTAGCTTACGCTACTCGTTTTGGGTGGCCGCAGGCTTACCGGTGGCTTTTTTAGGTGGGCTGTTTTTGATGGCGCAGCTTGGGCTATCCATTAATATCATGTCCTTGGTCGGCTTGTTGATGGCCATCGGTATCATGATGGATGATGCCATCGTCATCGCTGAATCCATTGCCGCCCACTTAGATCGAGGTGAAGAGATCGATGACGCGGTGATCAAAGGCGTCAAAAAAGTGCTCCCTGGGGTGATCTCCTCCTTCTTAACCACGGTGTGTATCTTTGGTAGCTTGCTGTTCTTGCAAGGTGAGATGGGCGCAGTGCTCAAAGCGGTGCCGCAAGTGCTGATTTTGGTCTTAACGCTCAGCTTGGTGGAAGCGTTTTTGATTTTGCCGAATCACCTGTCGCACTCACTGCACAAGCAGAAAGTCGAAAAAGCGCCCAATCGTTGGAAGAAGCGACTGCTCGATTCATTTGAGCATTTTCGCAACACCACGCTGGTCAATGCTGTCGACAAAGTGGTGGCCTACCGTTACGCATTTTTAGGCGCGGTGGTGGCGATGCTTTTGATCTCTGCCTCAACACTGGTGAGTGGCGTTTTGAAGTTCCAACCCTTTCCTGAACTGGATGGTGACATCGCCGAGGCACGCGTGATTTTACCGCCGGGCTCTTCGCTGCGCCAAACTGAACAGGTGGTGGATCGCATTGTTGCTTCAGCACGCAAACTCGATAAAACCTGGAGTCAGGAGTTTGAGCAAGGCAGACCGCTTGTTGAGCACATCACTAGCCAGTTTAATACCAACGCGGATGCCAATGAGTCTGGCCCACACATTGCGACGGTGAGACTCGATCTGCTTGGCGCGGAAAGTCGCAACACCCTTATTGATGACTTCATTGCTGCGTGGCGTGATGATGTCGGTGAGCTCGCCGACCCCATTTCTTTGGTATTTAAGCAGCCGACAATGGGACCGGGTGGCCGCGCGATTGAAATTCGCGCCAAACATGATTCATTGGAAGAGCTGAAAGCCGCCTCCATCGAGATTCAACAATACCTCAATGAATTTGATGGCGTACATGGCGTCTTAGATGACATGCGCATGGGCAAAGAAGAGGTGTTGGTGAAGCTGCGCCCAGGCGCCGAGAGCTATGGGGTGAACGGGCAACTGATCGCGTCGCAACTTCGCGCAGCATTCTTTGGACAAACGGCGGATGAAATTCAAGTCGGCGTGGAGAACATTTCTATCGAGGTGAGGCTGGACAAAACGCAGGCTGGCGATCTTGGCCAGTTGGCCAACTTCCCTATCATTCTTGCAGACGGCAGTCAGATCCCACTTGCCAGTATTGCAACCTTGGATTTCCAACGCAATTACGTGCGGATTCAACGTATTGATGGGCTAAGAACCGTCAGTGTGTTTGGTGATACTGACAACACCAAAGCCAACTCCACCGCCATCATTCGTCAGTTTCAGCAGCAAGAAGCGCCAAGACTGGTCGCTAAATACCCGGGGCTGAGATTTGATTTTGAAGGCGAAGCGAAAGACGCCGCGGAAACCGGCGCCTCAATGGGTAAAGGATTTTTGCTCGGTCTGTTTGGCGTGTTCGCCATCTTAAGCTATCAGTTCCGCAGCTATCTTGAGCCGTTTGTGGTCATGCTGGCGATTCCACTGGCGTTTATCGGTGTGGTGTGGGGCCACGTGCTGCTTGGCCACCCATTGAGTATGCCGAGTATGATGGGCTTTGTATCGCTGGCGGGGATCGTGGTGAACGATTCCATCTTACTGGTGCAGTATATCCGCCACCATGTCGATGAAGGGGACAGCGTGCACGACTCCGTGGTCAAAGCGAGTCGCGAGCGTTTTCGCGCCGTCTTTCTCACCTCGATGACCACCGCCGCCGGCTTACTGCCGCTCCTGACGGAAACCAGTTTGCAAGCGCAGGTTATCCAGCCACTGGTCATCTCGATTGTGTTTGGTATCTTCGCCTCGACACTCCTGGTGCTGTTTATGATCCCGGCTGCCTACGCCATCCTAGCGGATTTTGACTTGGTGCATAAACACGAGGAAATCTAACAACAAAGGCACCCGCGGGTGCCTTAATTGATTGTGAGATGAACTCAGTGGGCTAGAGAGTAAGGGGAATCAGCTCCAAACCGAGTATCGAACTCACCCCCATCACCACCAGCAATGACACTTTAAACACCGCCTTAGACCACACCATGTAGTTCTCCTCGGTGACCGGTCGAAACGTCACTTTTGTCCACCATAAACAGACCGCCGACGCGACCAGCAGGTATTCCCAACCCGCTTCACCGAGCAGATACAACCCCAGCGCAACCAAATTAAACGCCAGTACATACGCCAACATATGTTTGCGCGCCGTTTGGATACCGGCCACTGCCGGTAACACCGGAATGCCCGCCGCTTTGTAGTCGTGCATGCGAAACATGGCAATCGCATACGAATGGGGCATTTGCCACAAACTGAACAAGGCAAACAACAACACGGCTTCCAGACTGATGTAGTTGGTCACGGCCAGATAACCAACCAAAGGCGGCACGGCGCCAGAGACGCTGCCAACTAAGGTGCCATAGACCGAGGTGCGCTTGTACCACATAGTGTAAAAGAACACGTAAAACACGTAGCCCAACAACACCACCACCGTCGCGAGCGGATTGGCCAAGGTGTAAAGCATACCCGTTCCGACAAGCAGCAAGATCAGGGCAAACACAAAGGCGTGATCGACATTGAGCTCACCTTGCGCCAACAAACGACGCTCGGTTCTCGCCATTTTTACATCAATATCTCTATCAAAGATGTTATTGATGACGCACCCTGAGGCAATCACCAACGCAACGCCAACCAAGGTGCTCAGGAGCAGCGATGCGCTCGCGGACTCTGATTTAGCCGCAAGGAAAAACCCTGCGGCAACAGAGATCATATTGCCGATGATGATGCCCGGCTTAGTGATCGAGAGATACCCTTTCAACATGAGCGGCCTACATCATCATGTTGATATTAAGGTTCCACATGATCCAGATAGAGCCGCCAATCAAGATAAGAACCACTATCGCGGTAAACATCAGCGAGACGAAGTTCCACTGGCCTTCTTCGGTGCGCGTTTCCATATGGAGGAAGTAAACAAAATGCACCACCACTTGAACAATCGCGCAGCCAAAGAGCACCGCATAGGTCCATGCCGGTGACAAGCTTTGCGTGGCAACAAAGTAGAACGGTATCGCAGTTAAGATCAACGAGGCGAGAAAGCCTTTCACGTAGTCTTTTTTCCCGCTGTCCGCAGCTTGATGACTCATGGCATGACTCCTACTAAGTAAACGATGGTAAAGACACAAATCCAGACGATGTCGAGGAAGTGCCAGAACAAACTCAAACACTGAAAACGCATTTGCATGGTGTCCGTCAGCCCTTTAGTGCTCAGTTGCCAGTAACACACGACTAACCACAGCAAGCCAAAACTGACGTGCAGCCCGTGCGTTCCAACCAAGGTGAAAAAGGCCGACAAAAAAGCGCTGGTTTGAGGCGTCGCCCCTTCCGCTATCAGGTGATGGAACTCATACAGCTCCATCGCGATAAAGCCTGCGCCAAGCAGGAAAGTGACGATCATCCAACGCTTTAGGCCAGCGACATCACCACGTTTCATCGCAATCATGCCAAAACCAAAGGTGATACTGCTCAGCAGCAGCAACATGGTTTCCACAAACACAAACGGCAGCTCAAACAGCTCCTTGCCTGTCGGACCGCCTGCGGTGGCGTCCGACAACACCGCATAAGTGGCGAACAAACTGGCAAACAACACACAGTCGCTCATCAAATAGATCCAAAAGCCAAACTGCTTGTTTGCGTTACCATCATGATGGTGATCGTGCTCGCCATGTCCAGCGAGCGTTTGAGTATCAGCGTGCATACGTCACCTCCATATCCTCATCGTTGCACTCTTGGTCAGACGAGCCTTGACTGGCGCTGGTCGCTCTTTCACGATGCGCCGCTTCAATCGCTTTGATTTCATCGACTTGGACGTAGTAATCCACATCATCATTGAAACTGTGCTTGATACAGGTGACGACCATGCCCACCAAGCCGATGGCCGCAAGCCACCAGATGTACCAGATCATCGCAAAGCCAAACACCAAGGCCCACGCCGAGACATAAATGCCCGTTGGTGTGTTTTTAGGCATATGGATCGGCTCGTACTCAACCTCGCAGGTGAGATCGTGTTCACCGCGCTCTTTCTGATACCAGAAGGCATCAAGCTCATCCCCTTTGGGCAGATGGGCGAAGTTGTAAAATGGCGGTGGTGAAGAGGTCGACCATTCGAGTGTACGACCACCCCACGGATCGCCCGTCACATCGAGGTTTTGTCTGCGATCGCGGATGCTGACGTAAATCTGGATGAATTGACACAACACACCCAGCGCGACAATCGCCGTTCCGAAAGCCGCGACAGCAAGCAGTGGGAAAAACTCTGGGTCGATATTTTGGCTAATGCGACGCGTCATGCCCATAAAGCCCAACGCGTAAAGTGGCAGGAAGGCGAGAATGAAACCAGTAATCCAGCACCAAAACGCACGTTTGCCCCAAGACTCATTGAGCGTAAAGCCCGTCGCTTTAGGGAACCAATAAGTGATCGCCGCAAAGCAGCCAAACACCACACCACCAATGATCACGTTATGGAAATGCGCAATCAGGAATACCGAGTTGTGCAAGACAAAATCCGCCCCTGGCACGGCCATCAAAACACCTGTCATGCCACCAATCGTGAAGGAGATAAGGAAACCTACCGTCCACATCATCGGCGTGGTAAATCGGATACGACCGCGGAACATGGTGAACAACCAGTTAAAGATTTTTACGCCCGTCGGTATGGAGATCACCATGGTCGCGATGCCAAAGAAAGCATTGACGTTTGCCCCTCCCCCCATCGTGAAGAAGTGGTGCAACCAAACAACGAACGCCAAAATGGTGATGACGATTGTTGCCCATACCAGAGAGGTATAACCAAACAGCTTTTTGCGTGAGAATGTTGCGGTCACTTCAGAGAACACCCCAAACACTGGCAGAACCAGAATGTACACTTCAGGGTGTCCCCACGCCCAAATCAGGTTGACATACATCATCATGTTGCCGCCCATATCATTGGTAAAGAAGTGCATCCCTAAGTAGCGATCGAGCGTCAGCAGCGCAATCGTCACGGTCAAGATCGGAAATGAGATGATGATCAGGATGTTGGAGCACAGTGAAGCCCAAGTGAACACGGGCATTTTCATTAGTGGCATCGAAGGGGTTCGCATGCGCAAAATCGTCGCAAAGAAGTTAACCCCAGATAAGGTCGTTCCAACCCCTGATATTTGCAGCGCCCATATCCAATAATCCACACCCACCCCGGGACTGGCCTCAATCCCCGACAATGGCGGGTAAGCGAGCCAACCTGTTCGGCCAAACTCACCGACGGCAAGCGACATATTGGTTAAGATCACCCCGACGACAAACAGCCAAAAACTCAAGTTATTGAGGAAAGGAAATGCTACGTCTCGCGCGCCAATCTGCAAAGGGATGATGATGTTCATCAAGCCAATAATCAGCGGCATCGCGACGAAGAAAATCATGATCACGCCGTGCGCCGTGAAAATCTGATCGTAGTGATGCTGCGGTAGATACCCCACTTCACCGTACGAAGACAGCAATTGCTGGCTGCGCATCATCACCGCATCGGCAAAACCACGAATCAACATGATCATTGCCACCGCAATATACATAAAGCCTAATTTTTTGTGGTCAACCGAAGTAAACCACTCACTCCATAGGTATTGCCACTTACCCATGCGGGTAATGGTACCCACTACCGCCAACCCCACTATCGCGATCACCGCCATGGTCACCATGATAATGGGCTCATGATATGGAATGGATTCTAACGTTAATCTTCCGAACATTATCGTTACCCTTTATGTTCTGTACTGTGCATGTGATCGGTCATTTCCTCATCGCCACTCATATTGAGCGAGCCCATAAACTGCATCACCACAGAGTGAAATAAGTCATCAGGGACATGAGAAAAGTAAGTCACAGGCACGTTTTCGCTCGGCGTTGCCAGTGCTTGGTAATCATTGAAATCACGCAGCACCTTAGGTTGCGCTTTCACTTCGTTGACCCAATTCTCAAACGCACTCGCATCAGGCAGAGCATGAGCGGTAAACTTCATGTGAGAGAAGCCTTCACCGCTGTAACTCGCTGACATTCCTTTGTATTCACCTTCATGATTGGCGATAAGATGTAGGCGCGTCACCATGCCCGGCATGGCATAAATTTGACTGCCAAGACGCGGTATGAAGAAGGAGTTCATGATGTTGTCGGAGGTGATTTTGAATTTCACCGGCACATCTTTGGGAAACGCCACGTAGTTGACGGTGGCAATATCGTGTTCTGGGTAGATAAACAACCACTTCCAGTCCAATGACACCACTTCGATGGTCATGGGTTCAATATCACTGTCTAGCGGTGTTGAAGGTTCCAGTTCATGGGTGGAGCGCCAGGTAATCACGGCCAAAATCGCGATGATAATGATAGGGATCGTCCATACCACAATCTCAATTTTGGTCGAGTGAGACCATTCCGGCGTGTATTCTACATCCGTATTGCTGGCGCGGTACTTATAAGAAAAATAGATGGTCATCAAGATCACAGGAATCACGACGATCAACATCAGAACCAATGCTGTAATGATCAGCTCTTTCTCTCGTACTCCAACCAAGCCTTTAGGATCAAGTAAAGCAGACTGACATCCAGAGAGGAGTATCGTGGCGACGAACGCACTCACCCTCAACAAGATGTGTTTATATCTTGAGGCTTCCATTGACTTTCTCGACTGTCGTAGCGGATAAACACCGACAACGTCGATGTGTTGAGCAATCCGCGGTTAAACCGTATCCATTTGCTATGGATTTTATTTACTTGCACAACCGTGTTTGCTTTCGCCACATCGAGGCATATCCGCTCTGATGGCCGTGTACTCGTCACTACCACCGCCCATTTATGCCAAAATGTTACAAAAGAAACACTTTGTTACAAACGGCGCATTATGCGGATCTAAAAATCAAATCATAGCGCCGCAAAATGCAATCTTACCTTCCATATTTGAAACAAATTACAACCTAAATCCATGTTTTAAATATGGATTATGAATATAAGGCCCTGTATTTACTGGACTGGGAATATTGATCTGGGTCAATCAATGTGTAGAAAATCGAACGACTTGAAGCAAGTGGGAAGAGGAATTTAGAGGGAATTTTCTTTGTCAGCGCAAAAGGTGTTGCAAAATGTAAAAAATTATTTCATGCAAAAAATAAGGCCAGAGAACATGCTCTGGCCTTATCTTAGAATTCTCTCATCCGAGCAATTACGCTGCTTCAGATGATTGAGCGATTTGTAGATCTTTAGCTGGGTAAGTCAACATCAATCCGTCCGCTTTAACGTGCACGTAAAAACCGCCACTGCTTAAACCGTAAACGGTCATTGGGCCGAAGTCCTTACCTTTTGTCGCTACTACCACATCACCGATTGCGTACATTTAAACCACCTCAATTAACTGGATTTTTCACTAACCTACCTTAGGTTATGCGGCGACTGTAAGGGCATTTTTATCCGGTGCCTAATCCAGTTTTTTATCGTTTCGATTAGCAATAGTTAACCATTTTCAATTAGCGCTGGATTTCTCGTAATAGATTGAAAATAATGACCAACCAACACCTTCCCATTCACCGAGGGTGCCAACGAACAAATATGGGAGAGCGGGCAATGACGCAACCGATCTATCTCTTTGATTGGGGAGATACCTTAATGGTCGATTTTCCAGACCAAAGCGGAAAAATGAGTACATGGGAAAAAGTCGAAACGGTAGAAGGCGCCGAGCAGACGTTGCAAGCGCTCGCAAAAGAGCATGCGGTTTACGTGGCCACCAGCGCTCAGCACTCTTCAGAAAGAGACATTGAACAAGCCTTCCAGCGAGTCGGGTTAGACAACTACCTGAACGGCTACTACTGCAAGGCGAACCTAGGGTTAGAGAAAACCAGTGTGGCGTTTTACCACGCCATCGCACAATCGCTGGAGGTTGAACCAAGCCATCTGATCATGGTTGGAGATTCACTGGAAAAAGACATCTACCCTGCCCAACAAGCCGGGCTCAATACGGTTTTGTACAACCCAAGCAACGATGCGGTACCTGAAGGCATCACACACATCCAGTCACTAACTCAGTTGCTCGAACGCGACTAAAGTACAGGCCAGTGAACAAAAAAGGCAGAGCTCAGTGGTCAATACCACTTTGGCTCTGCCCTTTTCATCTGTGACAAACTCGAGACATTAACGTCAAATTAAGCCGCCGTGGGTTTGGGCTGATAGCGACCCGGTTTATGGTTCATGGCCAAGATAAGGTTAGTCGCAATCGCGCCCAGTACCGACAATAGAATCAGATGGATATCGACGATAAACAGCGACAAAATCACGATGGTACAGTCAAGACCCATTTGCACTTTACCGGCACGAATACCAAAGCGCTCCTGAAGAAACAGCGCCAAGATGTTAAAGCCACCTAAGCTCATTTTGTGGCGGAATATCACCAGCATACCGACGCCGATTAATCCACCACCCAGTAACGCCGCATACACGGGTTCAATACGGGCAATCTCAATCAAGTGATGAAGATGGTCGACCGCAAACGACACTATGGTCACCGCAATAAACGTGTTGATGGTAAAACGCCAGCCCATACGAGTGACCGACAAAATATAGAAGGGTAAGTTGAGAGCGAAAAACACCTGACCAAAACTGAAATCACTCACTTTAGTGAGGAAAATCGCCAATCCCGCGGTGCCACCCGTGAGCAGCCCCACCTTGTTAAAGAAGATCACCCCAAGTGAGACCAGGGCACTACCTAAAATGAGGGCGAGTAAGTTTTCTCGCAAGCTATGTTCGTTGTCCATAATCCGGCTTCCTATCCTTTAGATTCAAAATATTCTCAGAATCAAACGGGCATAAGATGAAGTTGTTTGGCAAAAATGTCGAGATCGTCCGTGATAATGATCACATCATAAGTGTTAAAGGAAGTTTACACAGTGTTCACCAATTCAGTGCATTTAGCGAGTACCAGCCCACACCGCCGTGTTTTGAAAGAGGTTGAGCGCAACTCGGTGAGCGCTGTGCCGCTTTGATCCGTACAAAGCCTTGTGATTAAACAGACACAAGCGTCATTGAGAGGAGTAAAGCAGAGGATGAAGGTTTTAATCGTGGGTGGCTCTGGCGGTATTGGCCTTGCTATGGTCAAGCAGCTTATTGAAGATGACACTATCGACACCGTTTATGCGACGTTTCGCCAACGTCAACCCTTGCTTTCGCATCCCAAGCTCAACTGGTTTTTGGTGGATGTGTGTGATGAGGCGCAGATTGAGCACTTAAGCCAAACCATCTGCCAACTCGATTGGGTCATCAATACGGTGGGCCTGTTGCATGACGATACGCATCAACCAGAAAAGCGACTTGCGCAGCTCGACAGCGCGTTTTTCCTTCGCTCAATGCAGACCAACGCACTGGCGACAGTGTTGCTCGCTAAATACTTGCAACCGCTGCTGATGAAGAGCAAACAGCCTAAATTTGCGAGCTTATCGGCTCGGGTCAGCAGTATCAGTGACAACCGTTTGGGTGGCTGGTATAGCTACCGCGCCTCAAAGGCGGCGCTCAATATGATCATCAAAACCCTGAGTATTGAGTGGTCACGGTTTAAGCCGAGCAGTTGCGTATTCGCGCTGCATCCAGGGACAACCGACACGGCACTGTCGAAGCCTTTTCAGTCCAATGTCCCCGAAGGAAAACTGTTTTCTACTGAGCGCGTCGCGCGTCAACTGCTGGCGATAGTGTTACAGGCCGATGAGCAGCTCAGCGGTGAGTTTCTCGCTTATGATGGGACGCGCATTGAATGGTGAATGGCCTGTAACAGAACATCACGCCATTAGTCACATCGTGCTCGATCAACACTAGTTAGCGATGGGCTGAATCGATAAGTGGTGGGAGGCCACTTGCCATGATGGGCCTCTGTGGCCTTTCGCTTGGTACATCGCTAAGTCCGCCAAACGCATCAAACTGGCTCGGTCTTGGGCATGGTCTGGGAAACAACTCACCCCGATACTCACGTCTAATCTCACCGCTTCGCCCTCGAACACGATAGGTTGATTGAGGTGATGCATCAGCTCATCAATAAGAGCATCGAGACAGGAGAAATCATCGAGTAAATCGAGACAGACGACAAATTCATCGCCACCCAGCCTACCGACAAAATCACTGTCACGGAACGAATGGCTCAATCGATGCGCCACCGTCACCAAAATACAGTCACCAGCGTCATGGCCCAAGGTGTCATTGATCTGCTTGAATTTGTCCAAATCAATAAACAGCAACGCGAGCTTGTGGTGCTGCAAACGCGCTCGTTGCAACGCGTCTTCCAGTTTGGCATTGAAGGCTCGACGATTTTTTAGATTAGTTAACGTGTCATGCTCAGATAAGAACGTCAGCTGCTTCTGTTTCTCTTTTAACTGTAACGTTTGACGTTCCACTTCACGTTGTAACTCTTGCTTGGTCACCGTGGTCTCTTTGAGGTTGCTGGTCATACGATTGAAAAAGGTCGCAATGGTTTCAAATTCTGAATCCATTTTTTTCAGCGATACCTTGGAGTCCAAATCCCCTTTGGATACCGCCACAATCGCCCTTTTGATTTCCGTCGCACCAATACGATAACGAAGGAAAATGTGCAAACTGATCAAACACACCACAACCGAGCCGATGATCATCCACCCAGCGGCAAACCACATCAAGGCTTTGAGTTCGCGGGCGCTCTTATCCAAAACTTGGCGATGCACATACGCCAGCTCCTCCGTCATGTTTTGTACAATCATGCTGTAGCGAGATTGAAACAGCTCACGACTACTCAAATCACTCGCTAACGGTAAGGCCGTATCTTGCGCCGAATAGATCCGACTCTCTTGCGCAATCACAGCGGAAAGGCCATCACTCATTCTTTGCATATTGTCCAAGCGGTGATCACGGTTTTCAAAAGTGCTGAGCTGCGCCGCGAGGTCTGAATGAGCGCTGATGACGTGATGCAAGCTCTGCTCATCATAAAACTGCATAAATAACCACAACTGACTTCGCAGCATATCCACCGACAGTTGTAGTTCGACCACCTGATCCAATTCGATTTTTGTTTGACGCTGCTGGGCGTTAATGTTCAGCAATAACACCACAATCAACACGGTCAGTACGAGTGTGGTCCCAAACAATAGCGAGAGTTTCTTGGTTAACGACTTCAGCATAATTATTCTCGCAGCTCCGACCATTGCTCAAACGGCTCGGTGTAGAGCAGTTGACGAAAATCTGGCATATCATTGTCAACCAAACCATTTTGCTTCGCCCAACGTGCCTGGATCTGCAGGTTGGACAGCAGAGCGTTGCCTAGGGACAATCTGAACACATAGTCATCCCACGACCACGTGATTTGTTCCGCCGGCAGCGCAAGAAACTCCGCCGCCAGCTTCTGCGCGTTGTCTGGGTTGAGGTGAATCCACTCTATCGCTTGATCGAGCGATTGAATCAGTTGCATAGGAGCATCATTAGCTTGAGCCAAATAGGGTTGAGTAGAAAGTAGATTAAAGCTCAATTGATACAGTCCGGTTAAACCGAGATGATTAATTTCACCGCCGGTTGCTTGGTGAATCTGGTAGATCATGGGCTCCCAAGCCGAAATGGCATCCACCTGCCCTTCAAGTAGCGCTGTGACAATCTCTGAAGATGCTACAAACACCTTGTTGATATCGAGATGGCTCGCCTCATGGGACAGCAAGACCGCATCTAAATAGAACTCGCTCGCACTGCCTTGAATCACGCCAATGCGTTTACCTTGCAGTTGACTCACTTGACGAATGTCCGACGAACTGAGTGAGACCAGTTTTACGTCATTGTCTGACTCGACGAAGGTGGCCAGTAGTGCCAGTTCAGGGTGATCAAAAGCGTTAAACATGGCCACCGATTCCGATGCGGTCGCTAAATCGACCTCGCCTTGCATCAGTAAATTCGCGCACTCGACCCCACCGGTGCATGGGATCATTTCAACGGATAAGCCCTGTTTGTCATACAGCCCCAACGCGTTTGCCACAATAAAGGGAGTGGAGAGTGGCGTCGTCGAGACGGCAATCCTCATCCTATTCAATTCACCTTGCTGGTCATCCTTACCTTTGGCGCCCAACCACATAAACAGTGCGACGAAAACCACACTGATCCCTATCCATAGCCACTGACTTTTTATTGTTTTCTGCATTCATTCTTCGCTTTATGTACGCAATCATGCTCGTATAAATCTAGTCAATAGTTGTCTATCTGGACAGAAAAAAATGAATAAAGCCGAGGATTTCTCACAATTAACGCGCCCATCAAGCAAAGTGCGCCTTCGGTTGTTGTGCGATTCATCATAGTTAGCCTTATTGGGCTTAATACCTCATGCTTTAGCTCCCCAAACTGGTGCGCATGCACCCAAGCACGCACCAATAAAGTGAAATTAAATTACATAAAATGAATCTTCCGTGACATTAAAAATTAGCTGTTGATCACATTTAAACAATGAACTATGTTATTTACATACAAACATGTAATTTAACTACAACGAGGGAGTTGGGTATGTTATCAGTGATTAAAAATCTATTCGTTCACGATAGAGACTACGCAGGTCGCGACATCGACCTCGTCATCGAACGCCTGGCGGCGCAAACGAAAACCGACCGTCACGCGTGGTCTTACTTACAAGACCTGTCCGTTTACGAAAACACCACCAGCGGCATGCGCGTGTATCCGCATGAAGTGGCAAAATACGCCGCATAAACGGCGCGCTCAGTCGAACATCGACATTCACATCTCAATAGGCCTCATCGCGAGGCCTATTTTTGTTTCCCTTGTTACACAGTTTTCTTGTCAAAAGGTGACTCCTCGGACTACTCATTAAGTATCATTTCATATAGGTTGTTATCAAAGCGGCGACTCAACTTATGAGTGACTCTATCGGTGACGCGATATTACGCATAATCAGCGAGACATCGCCCTAGAAAGAAGTGAACCATCGTATCTAGGACACAATCAGTGGCTTGATGCGCGGTGTAATAAGAATAAAGTGGTTGTCTATGTATAGTATTTCGCTTTGTGTTCGCTCCAACACTCAGCTAGAGAAACATCTTGAAAAGCAGGAACTTGGCTTTTCTTCTGCGATTCTCATCCAGTTATTTTCCAGCCAGTCCCCTAAGACAGTTCAAGGGCTTTCTCGTACCTTGCACAGCAAATGGCCGGATGCCGTGATTATCGGCGCCAGTGCCCAGCACGTGATCCACGATGGGGTCATAGAGCGCGGAGCGACACAGGTCGTGATCACCCGATTTGATCACGCCACCTTGACCTATGCATCAGCACCAAACGCCAACGGTGCACAAGGCGGTGAGTCCCTGTCTCACTCTCTGTCACTGAGTTCAGAGACCAAGGCCATACTCTGCTTCGTTGATAGACTGACGGCAAAAGGCAACACCTTCTTCCGCTGCTTTGATAGTAGCGACATCCCCGTCGCGGGCGGCGCCTCAACCATCACCGAAAAAGGCCGCTGGGTGCTGCTCAATGGCGAATGTTCCCAAGAGTGTAGCGTCGCGGTCGCGATTCACAGCCCTAAGCTTCACGTTTGGCGCTCAGCGTTCAGTGAGTGGAACGCCATAGGGCAAAGATTTAAAGTCACCCAAACTTCCGACAATACCGTCTATACGCTCAACCATCAAAACATTACCGAGTTGTACCAGCGCTACTTAGCCGATGGGCAGCAACTGCCGCAGCAAAAGCTGATTGATTTCCCGCTCATTAAGGGCGACCCGCCCCATCAAGATGTCTATCTACCGCAGTATGTGGATGAGAATTCGGGTTTGGTGTTTGATAAAGCCCTTAACGTTGGCGATGAGGTTCAGTTTTGCTATGTGCACCCCGAACTCACCATTCACCAAGTTCAAGACAGCGCTTACCACCTGGCTCAGCAGCAGCCCGATGCGATCTTTGTCTTTAACTGTACGTCTCGACTGGACTTTATCGAGGGCAATCAAGAGGTAGCGCCACTGCAACAAGTCGCGCCGACGTATGGATTTTATTGTATGGGCGAGCTCTACAAAGAGGCGTCCACTCAAGAGATTTTGCACCACAGCATGACGTACCTTGCCATGCGAGAAGGCGACGCCAGCGGCCCTGTACCGTCACTCACACTCGATAACACCTCCAGTGTGTCGCCGCTGTTTTCGATGATCCGCAACGCGTTTGCTGATTTGGACACGCGTAATCTGCAAATGCAGCACAAAATCCAATCCCAAGCCGAGGAGTTGGCATCAAGTTATCGCATTGACCACACCACAGGATTGCCGAACCGCTCTGTTCTTCGTCAACAACTGGCAAAAATCGGAGACGACAAAGCCCTGTTTACACTCAAGTTAGCTAATCTCCCTGAAATCAATGAGAAATATGGCTACGCCATTGGTGACCGTCTGCTGGTACTGCTGACCTCTTTTTTCATCGACAATCTGGATGATGTCTTTGCGGACAACGCCACCTTGTATAGCCTTGGCGTGGGTGAATGGGCGACGATTTTTACCCTTGATAATCAGATAGACAGCGTGCGCGAGCGCTATTACCGTGCCATCAAACAGATAGAACATTTCGATCTGGACCACCTTGGCATTGTGGAAACCGACCACATCGCCGTATCCATCTGCGCAGGCGTGGTGTATCGCCGAGACTTCCCACACTGCAGCCCGGATGAGCTGTTGTTTAAATCGGTCGATGCGCGTCGCTACGCAATCAAACATCACCGCTATTTGTATAACGCCAGCAACTTGATTTCTCAAGACCAAGAGCGTCAGGTCCGGTTGAAGCAATTATCTGTGGCGAACAGCGCCATCAATCAACATCAAGTAGTGCCGTTTGTCCAACCGATCTTTGATGCCAAAACCCGAGAGCCCGCGTTCTATGAGTGCTTAGTACGCTTGCAGCATCAAGGTGAGATTGTCTCTCCGGGCTTGTTCTTACCGCATATTCAAGGCACGCGTCTCTACACCAAGATGAGTCGTCAAATGATCAAGCACACCTTTGCTAAAATGCGCTTGAATAACGATATCTTCTCATTGAACCTCTCTCCGCAAGATCTCCTCGACGACCGAACGCTGGCCCTGTTAGAACAAGAGGTGCATAGCCTTGCTGACCCGAGCCGAGCCGGCATTGAGATCGTCGAGTCCGAGCAGATCCGCAACTTTGCACGCATGCGTGAAGTGTGTGACCATTTTCGCGCCATGGGCGTTGCGATCATTGTGGACGATTTTGGCTCTGGTTATTCCAATTTGGATGAGATCATTAAGCTCGAGCCGTCAGTCATCAAACTCGACGGCAGTTTGATTCGCACCATAGACCAAGACGCCAAACAGCGAAAAATCGCCTCGCAGCTGGTCCGATTGTGTGAAGTCTTTGACGCCAAAACCGTCGCAGAATTTGTGCACAATGAGCAGGTATGCCAAATCGCCACGGACATTGGCATCGATTACCTGCAAGGGTTTCATTTAGGTGAGCCAAGAGCGCTGAATTAAAAGGCGCTCAATAAACATACCAACGCGCACCAAGTGCTCAACTTGGTGCGCGTCTGTTCAAGGGTCTTTTACTGCTGCTCAGCGCGAATTCGTAGTACTTGTGCGTAAGTACAATCTCCGAGCATATCGTAAGCATGAATCGCCTCCTGTCCCATGACGAAGGGATGAGGCTGATTAGCCTGACGATTAGGTAAATCTCGCAACATTTTTTCCGACGAGCCATCGCGAGTGGGATGATTGGACAGGTAAATATCCACGCCAGCCTCTTTTGCAATCTGTTTAAAACGCTGAGCGGCCTGACTGTAGGCAAGGATTCTCTCTTCATCAGGACCATAATTGAGCCCTGTTCCGCCCCACAAACTGACGATGTGTTGTTCACCGTTGTCGTATACCGGGAAAATCAGTGACATCGTACCCGGCGTGTGACCCGGAGTCAGATAAATGCTCACTTTAGTCTCACCTAGAGAGATGGATTCACCGTCGGCTACTGTGATGTCACGTGATGGTTTCTTACCCCAACGAGGACTGGCAAAGTCTTGCACTGGCTGCTCCAGACGCGTCCACTCGACATCGGTCATCACCAAGCGTGGCTGGTAGTGCTCGACGAGGTATTCTTGTCCACCATAGTGATCGCCATGACCATGCGTAATCAGCAAATACTTGATTGAATTGGGATCCAAACCCAACTCAATCAACCCCGCTTCAATATATTGCTTAGCTTGCGCGTTGTTATTTAACGCATCGACTAAGATAATGCCGTCACTGGTTGTAATGGCCCAACTGGATACGCCACCCGTGCCGATGTAGTAGAGGTTATCAAACACCTGTGTCGGTGGGATGGGTTCAGAGCGCCCCTTGCCGCTTTTCTTTTCTTTGCGCTTCTGTTCGCTGTTCACTGTGCGAATCGCCATATTTCGAATCGGCGACTCAAGATCGCAAATATTGGTCAAACCTGGAAACAAGTCGGCGTATTGCATGCCTTTTTGCGCATACTCTTGCGCGGTGGGTTCACTGGCATGGGCGCAACATGCCAATGCCATTAGAACAGTCGATGCGAGTACTTTCATTGGTTGCTCTTATCCTATTAAAAAGTGGTGTTAACCGCTAACCAGTAACGACGCCCGTCTTCAACATAACCATACTCATCCACCGTTGTTTCTTGATCAAACAGGTTGTAAATGCCTGCCATCAACTTGACGTTGTCTGTCACTCGCCAATTTGCTCCGAGATCAACATAGGTGATAGACGGTGCTAATGTGCGCGTGCTTGTGCTGGTAATGTTGTCTTTCTCGCGGCTTTGATAATTGACACGCAACCACGAGTTAACGTCATCGCGAATCGCCCAATCACCATTGGCAGAAATTAGATGCTCAGGTGACTGCACAAGCGGCAATCCATTATCCTCGTCATCGGTCTTTTTCTCACTGTGAGTATAGGTGTAACTCGCGCTGACTTTAATCGTGCGCGTCAAACTTTTTGCCACAGAACTTTCTACACCGTAAGTGTTAGCCTCATCAATATTGACGTAGGTGCGATCGCAGCGTCTGCGGTCGGTACAACTCGGGTCGACAAAGTCGTTTTCAATTTTGTCTTTAAACTCGCTATAAAACAGAGTGACATTAGCCGATAGATCCGCAGTATCAACAAAATAGAGGCCCACCTCGGTATTCACCGATGTCTCAGGCGATAGGTCTGCATTACCATACACATCGCAACGACCGTTACAACTAGGCTGCGCCCAGTCTTCATCCATTTCTGTGAGTGTCGGCGCTCGGTAACCTGTCGATACGCCCCCTTTCAGTGTCCATTCAGGGGCCAGTGACCACACCCCGTAGACTCTCGGGCTAAAGTGACCATCAAAAATATCATTTTGGTCATAACGAAGACCCAACGTCAGTGCAAAGTCATCCGTTAAGTACCACTCGTCTTCGGCAAACAGTGACCACTGCTTGTTTTTAGACGCCAGTGCGTTGCTGTCGTCCGCCAACTCTTTCTGCTCAAAGGAGGCGCCCAAGGTCAAGTAATGTGCAGCAAGGGGTAAGCTCCACTGTGTGTTGAGTAAACTGTTTTCAATTTCTTTCTCAGCACCGTTGTTACGTACTGTTTCTGTGCTGATAAACGTGGTGCCACTGCCCCATTGATAATTACCCGAGTGAGTCCCAGCCACTGATTCACGTTGATATTCACGCTCAGCGACTTGTGACTCGCGTGACACTGACTTATCAAGCGTCGTGACACGCTCTTGATCATGCTGAGTGTATTCAACCGAAAAGGTATCTTCATCAGTCGGAGTCAAATGCACCGCAGCACGGTAGTTGTCGAGCGTCTTACCCGCATAACCACCTTCTATTTCATCCTCTTTTCGCTCTTGGTAAAGACCTGTTAGCGATACACTCAGCAGATCTGGAATCACTGGACCCGCAAGATACAACTGACCTTGATAGCCATTGCCTGAACGAGAATTCTCTTGCAGCGTTGTCTCCACTTGCAGACTGCCGTGCCACTCTTGGTAATCTTTACGAGTGATAATGTTGATCACACCGCCCAGAGCATCGGAGCCATATAGAGTAGACATGGGGCCACGTACCACCTCAATACGTTCAATCGCACTCAAAGGTGGAAGCCAATCTTGCTCGGTAAACGTACTGCCGTTGGTCTGCGTTTCACGACCAGACTGCTTACGGCCATCCACTAAGATCACGGTGTATTCTGAAGGCATACCGCGGACGGAAATATCTTGACCATCACCACCACCGGTAACGGTCACACCCGGGATGTCTTGTAATGCATCAGTAAGATCCTTATAGGCGCGATTCTCGATTTGAGCACGGTCGATAACACTAATGGAAGCCGGCGCTTCAGTAACGGTTTGCTCGTAACCTGCCGCAGTGACAACTAGGGTTTCCATAGAAGAATTGTCATCGGCGAAGGACGGCATGGATGTCACTGCCGCACTGGCGATCGCCAACGCAACAGGACGAAGAGAAAATGGGCAAATAGACATAATGGTATTTCTTAGACATATAATTGATAATCGTTCTCAATTTAATATCCAATGAAAATGATTCGCAACTACATTATCATCAACAATAGCGAATGCCATTATCCCATTTATGCATAACGATCGGCCTTTTTATGCAGATGTGTGCTCTACGTCAAACAGATCCTTAAAGATGCCGCGAACCCAAATACACATAGGGTCGTCATGAAAACGCTTATGCCAATACAAATAGACATGTTGGAACGCCAATCTCAACTCTGGCGGTACTTCTCTCGCAATCAGGCGCGTATCTTGGCATGCACGCTGCGCGTACGGGGTTGGCAGGTGGAAAACAATATCGCTGGTCGCCGCAATATCTGGAGCAGCATGAAAGTTCGACAGTTGCACCGGAATCGACAAGCGATTCTTTTTGTCCACTAATCCAAGTTCCATAAATTTATGCTCGAAAGAGAGGGTTTTCTCGCCCTGCAACGAGATTTGACCAAAGCTACAGCCCAACAAATTTTCGGCTGTTAATGTCTCATTGGCCAGTGGATGCGATTTACTCATCAACAAGCGAAAATCTCGCTTGGAGACCAGTGCACGATAAAGATTTTGGTCGCCACTGGCGGGCTCATGTGACGAGAGTGCAAAGTGCACATCGCCGGCGATCAAGGCCTCAAAGTGACGTTGCGGCGTGGTATCCAAACTGACGATCATATTGGGTGCACGCTGTCGGATTTGTGCGATAACAGGCGGCATCAAAGTATTGATTTGCGGTTGCAAACCAAAGAAGCGAACGGTGGTTTCGATGCTACTGGGATCAAAAGACTGCTTATGAACAAGCGTTTCCAAGCTATTGATGATGAGATTGATGTCTTGTTTAATGCTGTCGGCTTTGGTGGTTAACTCATAACCCGAATTGGTGCGCACCAACAACTCATCATCAAACAGCGTTCGCATTTTCTGCAAAGCTCGACTGACCGAAGATTGGCTGATGTTCATCGCCAAAGCAGTATTCGAAACGTGCTTCTCTTCGAGTAAGTTTTTCAAAATCAGCAGCGAGCTAATGTCGACCTGGGATACATTCATGCTTGGACAACTCTAGAGTCAAAATTCGTCTTAGTCCGCTAGGGTAATCTTTGCTAAGAGAAATGTCAGGAATAAATTGAGCAAACCATGACAGGGACACTCGCCCTCAAGAAGTCAATACCATTAAGCCCTGCCTTAACGCAGGGCTTAATCCGTACAGGGTCATCGCCTCGCCGGTTACTCACCAAAAACTAACAGCTCCGCCGCGTCATTCGATGGGTTGGGGCAAATGACAAAGCGAGACGACATGTTAAGATTGGAGGGGGTTCTACCGCGCATTTTCACTTCGCTTAGCCAGCGCAATTCGCTCTGCCAGCTCAGCAAAACCAAACCCGCCGTTTGAGTCGGTGATCCACTGTGGCTGGTGATTAAGCTGACTCAGGACATGGCGAATGTTGTGCACGCCAAAGGTCGTCGATAACCACTCGAACATCCCTTCATCGTTAAGCGAGTCACCCACGTAAGCGATATTGGACAACGCCGGAAGTTGGCCATGATTGTGCGCGCGAAGATAGGCTTCACTGCTGGTGCGCTTAGTGTGCTGACCCAACCAAGCGTTGATGTGAATCGAGCTTTGTGTCGCATTGACGACTTGCTCGTCCACTTCAATAGCGCGAATGTCAGCCAGCAGTTGTTCACACAACGCTGTTGATAATGGAGTACGCTCTTGGCCTGTGTTGACTGCGACATCGCAGTAACGAAACGCTTGATCGCTGGCAAACGTTACGTCTGGGTAGTCACGCAGCCGCTCGGCAATACGCTCGATTAACGCTCTCTGCTGGCGCTTCATCTCATCCAAAGGCGTAAGTGTGTGGGTGATGAATCCACTTTCGCTGCGGCGCATCCAAAACGCGCCGTTTTCACCAATCACACCATCGAGCGGCCAGAGTTTGGCCATTTGATCGCACCATCCAGCGCAAGCACCCGTGACACCCACCACTTTCACGCCGACATCACGCAGCAGCGTTAACGCATTCAGCGTTTGCGCAGGCAGCTGTCCTTGCCAGGTTAACGTGTCGTCGACATCGGTGAGTAACCAGGTGATAGACGCGAGCGACGCTTGGTTAGCGCTAAGCAACGAATCAGGCATTCACCACCTCTTGATGGCGGCCTTCGGTCAGTGAAATGCGCTTCGAGGTGTTGGCATCAAAAAGATGCAGATGCTCGGGTTTGATGTCGACACCAAAGCTATCACCGATGGCGATTTTGCTATGACCTTCAACCCGCACCACCAAACGCTGCGCCTCTTCGTCGAGCGTTTTACAGTAGAGCAAGAGGTCAGCGCCCAACGCTTCGATCAACTCGACTTCAACGTGGAACCACGGGTTATCATCGCACAGCTGCAAGTGCTCCGGTCTGAGTCCAAGCTTAATATCGCCCAGGTTTAGCGATGCGGTCTCTAGCGGATAGAGCGCCTGAGCCAATTCAATACCATCAATGGTTACACTCGCATCAAGAATATTCATGGAGGGAGAACCAATAAAGGTCGCGACAAAAAGAGAGGCCGGGTAGTCGTAGATATCAAGGGGTGTGCCCACCTGCTCCACGTTCCCTTTGTTCAATACCACTAGCTTGTCGGCCAAGGTCATGGCTTCGACTTGATCGTGGGTGACATAAATCGATGTGGTCGCGAGACGGCGTTGCAGCTTTTTGATCTCCAATCTCATCTGTACGCGCAGCTTGGCATCGAGGTTTGACAAGGGCTCATCAAACAAAAAGACCTTAGGTTTGCGAACAATCGCTCGCCCCATCGCCACGCGCTGTCTTTGCCCTCCAGAGAGTTGACCCGGTTTGCGATCCAGTAAGTGATCCAACTCGAGCATTTTAGCGGCCTCATTCACCAAAGCGTCAATCTCTGCCTTCGGTGTTTTTCGGTTGCGTAGCCCATAAGCCATGTTGTTGTAGACCGTCATATGTGGATACAAGGCATAATTTTGAAACACCATCGCGATATCTCGCTCACTCGGCTCGAGCGCATTGACGATGGTGTCATCGATAAACAGCTCCCCAGAGCTGATCGCTTCCAGGCCGGCAATCATGCGCAGTAACGTCGATTTGCCACAGCCACTTGGCCCCACTAAGACCACCATTTCGCCATCGTGAATGGTCAAATCGACACCATGAATCGCTTGGTATCCGTTCGGGTAGCATTTCGCCACGTTATTGAGAGTAAGTGTAGACATGAATTATTTCTCCGAATCAACCAGACCTTTGACAAACGCTTTTTGCATCGCCAGCACCACAATGACTGGTGGCAACATGGCAATAATGGTCGTGGCCATAATTTTGTTCCATTCAATGACCCCATCGACAACACCCAGCATCTGCTTGATGCCCATCACTATGGTGTAGTACTCGATGTCGGTGGTGATCAGTAACGGCCATAAGTATTGGTTCCAGCCGTAAATAAAGGTGATGACAAACAGCGCCGCGATGTTGGTGCGAGAGAGCGGCAGTAATATGTCAAAGAAAAACTTAATCGGTCCTGCGCCATCAATGCGCGCCGCCTCCACCAACTCACTTGGCACCGTCATAAAGAACTGGCGGAATAAAAAGGTCGCCGTCGCACTGGCGATCAGTGGGATGGTTAAGCCATAAAACGAATTGAGCATGTTGAGGTTAGTGACCACCTCAAAGGTCGGCATAATGCGCACTTCTACTGGCAGCATTAAGGTGAAGAAGATCATCCAAAACGCCAACATGCGGCCCGGAAAGCGAAAAAAGACCACCGCATAGGCTGACAAAATCGAAATGGTCAGTTTACCAAAGGTGATGCACAGTGCCATCACGAGGGAATTCAACAACATACCGGTAATCGGCAGTGCTGTATTGTTAACTTGGCTTGCATTACTCAGCAGTTCGCTGAACACACTTAAACCGAGGTCGCCAAACCAAAGTGGCGTTCCTGTCGCAAAGGCGGTGTTTTCATGGGTGGTCGCCACCAGCGCAATCCAGACTGGTAGTGCAATCGAGACGATGCCAGCCACCAACACAAAGTGGCAAAATAGAGTGAATAAGGGTCTGCGTTCTACCATCAGTAAGCCACCTTCTTCTCAACGTACTTAAATTGGAACACGGTTAACGTCGCGACCAACACCATTAACACCACCGACTGCGCAGCCGACGATCCTAAGTCCAAACCAATAAATCCATCGTTGTAGACTTTGTACACCAACGTCGAAGTGCTGTTGCTCGGCCCGCCTTGCGTCATCGCATGGATGATGGCGAAGGTGTCGAAAAAGGCATAGACAAAGTTAACAACCAATAAGAAGAAACTCGTAGGCGAAATCAATGGGAAGCTGATGGTGAGAAAACGCTTTACCGGCCCACTGCCATCGATGGCCGCTGCTTCAATTAATGAACGGGGGACGGACTGCAACGCCGCTAAGAAGAACAAAAAGTTATAGCTGATTTGTTTCCATGTAGAGGTGATGATCACCATCCACATCGCGTGGGAGCCATTGAGTGTCGGGTTCCAATCAACCCCTATCCACTGAAGGAGTTGGCTGGCCACGCCAATCGTTGGGTCAAAGAGAAACAGCCACAAAGAGCCCGCCACCACAGGCGCAACGGCATACGGCCAGATCAGAAAAGTACGATAGAAGGTACTGCCACGAACGATATGCTCGGCAAACGCCGACAACACCAACGCACTGACCAGCGCTAGCACCGCTACGCTTAGACTAAATTGCAGCGTCGTGAATAATGAATCGAGATAATACGGATCGTGAAGCAGCTTTTCGAAGTTTTCCAAGCCAACAAACTCACGGCTCATCCCAAACGCATCTTCCAGTTGAGATGATTGAAAAATCGCTTGCCCAGCCGGCCAGATAAAAAAGACCAGGGTGATCACCAGTTGCGGGGCGATCAGCGCAATGGGCAGCCATTTGTGTTTAAAAATAACAGGCGATGACATAGATAATCCAGATAGAAAAGGCGGAGCACATTCGCTCCGCCAAACGAGGGTGTTACTTTTGCGTGCGCTCAAAGCGGCGCAATTGCTCATCACCACGGCTTACCGCATTGTTCAATGCTGTTTTCGCCGTCGCTTTACCAGACCAAACGGCCTCTAACTCTTCGTTGATGATGTCGCGCGTTTGTAAGAAGTTACCAAAGCGAATGCCTTTGGAGTTGACCGTTGGCTCAACCGACGTCATCTGTACAACAGCAGTGTCTGTGCCTGGGTTCGCCTCATAGAAGCCTTGGCTCTTGGTCAACTCATAGGCAGCCTTAGTGATCGGTAGATAACCGGTAAACTGGTGCCAATCGGCTTGCACTTCAGGGCTAGAGAGATACGAGAAGAACTTCGCTACCCCTTTGTACTCTTCATCAGAGTGACCACGCAGTACCCAAAGCGAGGCTCCGCCGATAATGGTGTTTTGCGGTTTGTCGACCAGTTCCGCGTCATACGGCAGCTGCGCTACACCGACGTCAATGCCTTTCATGTTCTCTTTAATGCCCGCTAGCCCCGCCGACGAGCCCATGGTCATCGCACACTCTTGGGTGTAGAACAGTGGCATACCATCGGATTGACGACCTCCGTACTTAAAGATCCCTTCTTTTGACCACTCGCCCATTTTCTCAATGTGCTTCACAAACGCCGACTCATTGAACTTGAACTTGGTATCGAGTCCGTCAAAACCATTGCTGTTGTTGGCGACAGGGACATTATTGCGCGCACCGAAGTTTTCAATTTGCGTCCAAGATTGCCAAGTGGTGCTAAAGCCGCACTTAGCGCCCGATTCGATCAGCTTGCGTGAGACGGTTTCCATCTCTTGCCAGGTTTTCGGTGCCTCTGTAATGCCCGCTTTTTCAAACATCGCTTTGTTGTAGTACAGCACAGGCGTTGAACTGTTGAATGGCATCGACAACATTTGGCCTTCACTGGTGGTGTAGTAACCCGTCACAGCGGAGAGGTAGTTGTCTGGATCAAACGGCTCTTTGGTGTCTTCCATCAACTGGTAAACCGGGTAGATGGCCTGCTTGGCACCCATCATGGTTGCGGTGCCGACTTCAAAAACCTGCACAATGGCTGGCTGCTCTTTCGCACGAAATGCCGCAATCGCACCTGTCATGGTTTCTGCGTATGAGCCTTTGTATACAGGTTTGATTTCGTAGTTATCTTGACTGGCATTAAAATCCGCCGCTATTTCATTGACCTTTTTACCTAGCGCACCACCCATGGCGTGCCACCATTCCACTTCTGTTTTCGCTTGAGCTTGCGCACTCAGTAGTGCTGCGGTGACGGCCAAACCGGTCAGGTGTTTGATAGACATAATGGTTCCCTTATGTGAGTCTTACTTGCGTAAAGTCCTAGTGTGGTTAAACCTCAGCGGATGTTCACTTCTCTTTCACATCCGCTGCTTCAGAATTCAAGTGAACATTAATTAGCGAAAGTTACGCTGAGATGACACTTAAATGAACATAAATGAAACTTAACTTTCGGTTGAATGTCAGTTTTGGCTGTCATCAAACGGTCACATGAAGATGACAGAGTTCGTTTGAAACAAAATGAACATAGACAGTGAAGAACAATGACAACACTCCCTACCCTTATCCCAACCATGGCCCATCGCGGCCTCTCTAGTCTTGCGCCAGAAAACACACTCGTCGCGTTTCAGCGTGCCGTTGAATTGGGCTGCCAGTGGATAGAAATCGACGTCCAACTGAGCGCCGATGATGTGCCCATGGTGATTCATGACCACACGGTGAACCGCTGTACCAACAGCAAAGGTAAAGTGAGTGAATTGACGTTACAGCAACTGAAACAACTCGACGCCGGGTTGTGGTTTGCTGATGAGTTTGAAGGGGAACCGATCCCTACCTTAGCGGAAACATTGGCCTTGACCCAAGCGGCCAACGTCAACCTTAACATTGAGCTCAAACTCTACCCTCACACGGACATTGATCGCCTGTGCCATCACGTCGCTGAGGTGATCAATGAGATGGGGATAAACCCTCAAACCCTGCTCTTTTCGAGCTTTAGCACCCATGCCTTACAATGCATCAAACAGTATTTACCCGATGTGCGCCGCGGACAATTGTGGCAAAGCATTCCCTATGACGCGGCGTCGGTCCTGACTCAAATTGATGCCTACAGCGTGCACTGCGATTACCGCTTTTTGACACAAGCGCAAGCCAAAGCGATTAAACAGATGGGTTATCAGCTCTACTGCTACACCCCCAACTTTCCCGAATTAGTTGAGCCACATCGCTTATGGGGCGTCGATATGATGATCACCGACGTGCCTCAGCGTTATACTCAGCGTAACGAAACTCACACTGGTGCCGAGCGCCACGCTATTCATGGATAATCTTTCACTCCGCCAACACGCGATCATTGAGCGCATTCATCAACAGGAATATTGTTCGATTGATGAATTGGCTCAGCAGTTTGATGTCACGACACAGACTATCCGCCGTGACATCAACGAACTGTGCAACCTAGGCTTGACCCGTCGTCACCACGGCGGCGTCAGCTTACCTGCCACCCTAAGCAACCGAAGTTACACCTCACGCCGCATGACGAATGCCAAGGACAAACACGCCATTGCCGAGCGCGTTGTGCAGCATATTCCAAATGGTTGCACTCTGTTTTTGGGTATCGGCACAACCATCACCGCGATAGCAGAGCAGCTTGGGCATCACCGAGAACTGCGTGTGGTGACCAACAACTTTGAGGCGGCGCATATTCTCTCCCAGTTTGAAGAGGTAGAAACCTGGATCCCAGGCGGGCGCATTCGCAGCAATGATCGCGATGTGGTGGATGATAAAGTCGCCGACTTTTTCGCCCAGTTTAGTGCTGACATCGGTATTATTGGCTGCGCAGCGGTCAGTGATATACGCAGTGGCCTAGAGAATACAGAAGTGACGCAGTATGTGATGGAGCACGAATTGCGGGAGGCGCATGTCAGCCAAGCGATATTGGCCCATGCAGAGCAACGTTGGTTAGTGGCCAACGACAGCAAATGGCAGCGACGCGCCAATACCAAAGTCGCGCCATTGGAATATTTTGATCGCATCTTCAAAGACAGCAAACAAGCCTAACCTGCTCTAGGTTTCACCCTCAAGATGGGTTAACGTAGAAACATTGTTTTGTTTTTTTCAGTTAACGAGGCCGTTAACTCATTGCAAGGAAAGCTATGGTCGAGCAGGTTGTTGGCATTCTTTTCCCCGTCTTTGCGTTGGTATTGATTGGGTTTTCTGTCGGGCGTTGGTTAAAACCAGACTTCAAACCGATCAACCGCATCAACATGGACGCTTTCACCCCCGCATTGGTGTTCTCCTCTTTAGTGGCGATGCCTCTCGATACCAACCAGTTGCCCCTTTTGAGTGCGTCACTCATTTCAGTTTTATTACCCGGGCTATTGATGATCCCAATTTGCGCCATCAGTAACCTGCGCTTTAAAGCCTGGGCTCCGCCACATATGTTTCGCAACAGCGGTAACTTGGCGATCCCTCTTTTTACTTATACGTTTGGTGAGACGGCGCTGGCGCCTGCGGTTCTGCTGTTCGTGGTCTCCGCCTGCTTGCACATCAGTATCGGCTTAGCGCTGCTGAGTGAAGGCAACCCAATCAAACAAGTGGTCAAAATGCCGATTTTTCTGGCGGCCAGCGCGGCGCTTTTTCTAAACCTAAGTGGGATTGGTGTGTGGTCCCCTTTGTATGAAGCGACGGTGTTACTCGGTCAAGCCGCGGTACCCGTGATGCTGCTCTCTTTAGGGGCGCAAATGTGTCATATGCGTTTGAGTGGATTTCGTATCGGTGTGCTGTGCACGCTGCAATCCTTGTCGACGGGTGCAGTGGCGTTTGCCGTCATCTATTGGTTTGTGCCGCTGCCGACTTTAGAGCGGCAAATGATGGTGCTGTTTACCATGTTACCACCGGCAGTAATGAACTACCTGTTTGCCGAACGGTTTGGAGTTGAGCCGACGAAAGTGGCGTCGATGGTGCTGTTTGGTAACTTCTTCAGTTTGATCACTCTGCCACTGCTGCTGACATTCGCCTTATCTCTGGGCTAACTGCTTATCTCTACTAACTGGCTTTGACATGTCCAAGCGATGTAGAAACAAAAACAGCGGCCATTGGCCGCTGTTTTCACATCATCATTGATTACTTCTTCAGTTGAGTGAAGTAGTCAAAGATAACCGGTACGTCGTTTTGACCTAGGCCAGCGTCAACCGCTGCTTGTAGGCTCTTTGACGTGCCTTGAGCGATGAGAGACTCAGTGCCTAGCTCTTCACATAGCGCTAGGAAGTAACCAAGGTCTTTGTTTGCGTTCGCTACAGAGAAGCCCAGTTTTTCTTCGCCATCAACAGCGTAGAACTTACAGAACTGCATGAATGGTGAGTTAGATGGACCTGCTGACATGATGTCAAACAATTGTTGGCCGTCTACGCCTGCAAGCTTAGCAACAGCGAATGCTTGAGACATTGTCGCAACCGTTGTCATACCCATGAAGTTGTTAACAAGCTTAGTCACGTGACCTGAGCCTAGTGCGCCTAGGTAGAAGACGTTTTCGCCTTGCTCGTCAAGAACAGGCTTCACTTTGTTGAATGTTTCGATATCGCCTGCTGCCATGATGTTCAAAAGACCATCTTTCGCGTGTGCAGGTGTACGACCTAGAGGTGCGTCAATCATACCCGCGCCTTTCTCAGCAAGGTCAGCACCAATCTTCTTAGTCGAAGCTGGGATAGAAGTACCGAAGTCGATAAGCGTTTTGCCTTCAGACATACCCGCTAGGATACCCGCTTCACCGTAAACCACTTTCTCAACCACTTCAGAAGTCGTCAGACATAGCATTACGATGTCACTTTTCTCAGCCAGTTCTTTACCAGACGTCGCTTCAGAGGCGTTGCCACGAGCAAGAACAGCAGCGACTGCGTCTTTGTTAAGATCCATAACGTTAACTTCGTAGCCACGGTTTTGTAGGTTCTCAACCATGTTGCCGCCCATAAGGCCAAGACCGATGAAACCAATTACAGGTTTAGTCATTTCAGACTCCTAAATGCAATATTGTATGATTATATGATGTGGTCGTAGAATAGCGCTCATGAGCGGCTAACGCAATCCTTGATTCAATAAAAATTGTGGCAAAGCCCTAGAATTGTGAACTCAATCAGAATGAGACTGTGCTTTAAAACACAAACATTGCCGAGCAAAAAGAAGAAAAAATCACACCAATGAATCGTAGAAAACGCTTATTTGTGTGACCAAATGATGGGAATTGTCCGCCTTTAGCGCTCGTCATCTAACACAGGTGACCAGTTTTCAGGATCGGTCAGCCGCGTTTCACTAGGCGATGCTTGCGCTCGAATGTCACTTGGGTTGTAAATAGAGCAACTCTCCATCGACAAACAGCCACAACCAATACACCCACCTAAGTCCTGTTGCAGCGCTTTCATCTGCAAGATGCGGTGCTCAAGCAGTTGATGCCACCCTGACGCCATCACTTGCCATTCTTGCCGATTGGGCGCTTGGTGGTGTGGAAGGTGGGCAAACGATGCCGCGATCTCCTCCAAGGTCAGTCCAACTTGCTGAGCGGCTTTAATGATGGCAACACGTCGCAGCACACTTCGATGATATCGGCGCTGGTTCCCAGCGTTACGCCAACTGAAGATAAGCCCTTTCTGCTCATAAAAATGTAACGCCGACACCGCAACACCTGAACGTTTAGCGACCTCTCCGACCGTCAGTTCCATCTTGGCTCCTTAATTCACTCGAACGTTATCGACTCAAATGAAAAATAACGCTTTACCTAAAGTTAACTTGAGGTTTTAGAGTAGCAGCAACTGATCAATATTGGTACACAGAAAGGAACACCACAATGACATTACACGGACGCAATAAGACCACTCCCTACCTAACCGGACGCTTTTTTGATGGCATTTCTTCTGGGCTATTTATGATGGCTCTACCTTGGCTCATGTTGCAATCGGACAATATGGGCACCTTTGTCGCCTTAGTGGCACTCACTTGTACTGGTCTCTCATTTTTCTTAACGCCCTTCTTTTCAACCTTGATTGACCGCCATTCACGCAAAACAATCTTAGTGATGGTCCAATGGGTGCAAGCCATCTGCGCCGCGCTGGTGATGATCCTGTCATACCACGGCATGCAATCCCCATGGCTATTGGCACTCGCGCAACTGGTGTTTTGGGTCTCGAGCAATCTGGCTTGGTCTACCAATAATGCGTTTACCCAAGAAAATTATGACCACCATGAGTACGCCGCAATTTCAGGACAACAAGAGATCATAATGCAAGGCACCACGCTAGGTGCTGGCGCGTTAGGTATTGTGCTCCTCGAGCAATGGGGAATTGTCGAATTCTCAGCTTTTGCCATGTTGGCATCCACATTGGCGGGTATCAGTTACCTGGTGACACCTTATCGACAAGCGTTACGCGCCGAACGTAAAGTACGCTTTTGGCAACAACTGGTCGAAAGCCGCTCCATTGTGCTTTCTGAACCACGCTTTTACGCCTTCTTGATGCTCTCTTCTCTCTCCTACCCCATTTTGACTTACTTGGGAAAGTTGGTGCCGATCTGGTTTGCACAGCAGAACATCGCTGGGCACTGGCTCGCGGGCTACAACATGGCGTTTGGGATTGGCTCGTTGCTCACCGGACTCATCGTACACAAATTACTGACCCGTCGCGCCTTACCCCGCACCATGCTGCTTGCCATGTCGTTCAGTAGTGTGATGGTGCTAGGGATGAGCATCTCATTAAGCCCAGCGGCCTTGCTTGTCTTTACCTTGTTATTTGGCCTTTTTAATGCGTTAAATCGAATCGCGCGAACGAACTGGATGCACCACACTATCTCCATCCATCAACGAGGCCGCGCCGACGGTGCATTGCAAATGTTTGCCACTCTAACCCAGAGTATGAGCTATGTGCTGATCGCTTTGCTCAGTCATGCCCAGTGGATCGAACTGGGGTTCTTACTCGCTGCAATCACCATGGGCGGAGCGACCCTCGCCATGCGTTGGCTACTGACTCATGCACCAGAGTCCAGCGTTATGAACGCGTCTATTAAGAGAGGAGAGGTGTCTGCCACCGCAATGTGATCAAAGGTAATCAACACATGGCCGAAACTACCGATCATTTATCAGCGCAATTGCAGTATTTTAAGGTGTAGATGTACCTACTCACGTGGTTCAATTGGATGTACGAGATGCCGATGCGGTAAAAAAGGCGGTCGATGAACTTCCAAGCGAATTTGCACAAGTGACCACACTGATCAATAACGCAGGACTGGCGTTAGCACCCGAAGGCGCTGCTGAAGTAGCGCTAACAGATTGGCATACTATGATCGAAACCAACTGCACAGGATTGGTCAATGTAACACATGCTTTACTTCCAACACTGATTGACATTGGTGCTGGTACGACCATCATCAACGTCGGTTCTATTGCAGGTCAATGGCCCTATCCCGGCAGCCACGTGTATGGTGCGAGTAAGGCGTTTGTCAAACAGTTCAGCTACAACTTACGTTGTGATCTCCTCGGGACCGGAGTACGTGTGACAGACCTAGCTCCCGGTATCGCGGAGACAGAGTTCACGTTGGTCAGAACGAAGGGAAATCAATCTGCATCGTACAACTTATATCGAGGCACCACAC
>NZ_JCBDGK010000011.1:0-52452 GCF_059834005.1 Vibrio sp. R12-SW3-ISO1 | reverse complement strand
CCGAATCCGACTCTCGAATGGAACTAGTGGCAAGAGGTAATGTGAGGCTATTGCTGCCGTAGGTTATCTCTTTAGTCTCCTCACTGACATCAATCACAGCAGGGTGGACATGGAGTAATACATTGCCTTGATCGTCAATTTGTGGCGTAACATCCAATGAAATACCTGAGAAGAAAGGCGTTAACTCAACATCCGTTGAAGTAGTTGTTGTAGAGCTACTCGAATCGGTATCTGTCGAAAAATCGGTGACGAAGTAACTATCAGTACCTACTTTAATGACCGCTTTCTGGTTATTTGATGCCGTTACTCGTGGGCTAGATAAGACATTCAAATCTCCCTGTGTAGCCATAAAGCTGATCACAGCATCAAAACTCCCGCTAGAAATCACCAAATTAGTCTGTCCCCCCAACAAGGTTCCAATGGCATCAAGTCCAGGTAAAGTTGAGACACTTCCATCCCCACTAATACTCCCTTGACCTAAACTAAAATCGGTGCCGTTGGATGAAAACGCCTTCGACCAATTGATCCCTTGCTGGTAGCCATCACTTAAGGTGACTTCCAAAATCTTGGCTTCCAAGATCACTTGGCGGTGCATACGCTGTTGTGAGACGCCGATGAAATTACGCACTTCTCGAATTTCGTCAGGATACGCGCGTACGGTAATCACACTGGCTTGCGGCGTGACAACCACACTTTGGCCACGATCATTACCGATCAGCTGTGAGACGGCGGTTTGCAGCTGTGGCCAGAAATCGCTTTCACTGGTGGTTTCAATTTCCGTTCCACCTTTAGTTGAACTTGCCGAACGAGTCGACGAGGAGCTCGAACTGGAGGAGCTGCTCGATGAGTTGGTGTCTGTATTGGTAATGGTTCCCGTCGTGATCGAGGTCAACGAGCGCCCTGAACGCGTAAACTGCAAGTAATCGACAGGAATGGTCACGGTTCGAAGCCCCGCAGGGTAAACCTGAATCACATTGCCCGATTTGCTGATCTCATAGCCGTAGAGGTCGCGCACCACCGCCAGCACTTCATCCATGGTCACATCGGTTAAATTCAGAGTGATATTACCTGCAACACTTGGATGGATGGCGGCACTAAATTCTGTCCCTACCACTAAACTGGTGAAAAACGCTTTCGCATCAACACCGTCCGCTTTAACGCGAAAACGCTTTAAGGTTTTGGCGCGATTGGCTCCGCTGTCACTCAGTTCAGGCATCAAGTCTGCACTCACTTCCGGAGGCAAATCGGTCAAGGCGCGACTGTTTGATTCATTGATGGATTCATTCAAGGCCGCTTTGACTTCAACCGGATCGCGATGGCCCATCGAGCAGCCCACCAGAGATGTTATTGTTATTGCTATGGCAAGTTTACGCATATCCTTCCACTGACCTTATTGCTTAATATCTAGTGTGAACATCGACAGTGTCCACTGCTGATTCCCGCGAGCGAGCACCACGTGTTCTGGCTCGATACGGCTGACTCGATACCCGTTCACGGTATCTCCACGCTGCGCCACTTTCCCGCTTAATACCGCCTGACATGGGCTCATTTCATGGCAGACAATACTTTGCACTTTGGGCAACGGTGGGCGTTTCGGTTTGGTGGCCACCGCCACCTCTGCGGGTTTCACCCAGCCAAGGGGCGCGGTAGGATCATCGGATGCCTGTGAGGGCAACGCGATGCCAACAAATGCCGCGATGGCGGCCAAAACAAGCTGCTTAACCACCAATAAACTCCTGCCTTGTCCCTAGGGTGTAAACTTCCATCACCAAGCGCGCGGTTGGGTAACTTTCGACCGAATAGTGAAAGCGTCGCCAATAGTACTTGCTTGGCATGGACTCCAATGTCTCGAGATAGGTGACGATAGAGAAAAAGTCGCCAGTGAGCTCAATTTGTACAGGGTGAAGATAGTAGCCCGACTCACCTTGATTGCCTTTACGCATAATCGGCTCCGCTTTGAGCGACTGCAAAGAGACCAATCGTAGACCTTTGCTGCTGGCTAACACGCTTTCAAGCATTTGCGCCATTTGGTTTGGGGTTAGCAATCCCTCAATGGTTTTCGCCAACTCCTCTGACAGCGCCTGACTTTCGATAGACAAACGCTCAAACTCTTGGTTGATCGCTTGGTTAGGATCCTGTTTGAGCTTCGCCGTCATGAGCAGCACTTCCCCTTCGAGGCGCTGCGCGTTGGCTTTACTGGTCATCACTTGACGATTCAGTTGCTCGTTGGCCTTGATCGTAGGCTCTATCAACAAGACAAACATCACCATGACGATCAACACCACGCCACACAAAGTGATCAGCCACTTTTCTCTTGCGCTGAGCTTGGCAAACTTATCGTTCCATTGAATCCATACCTTAGCCACTATTTGGATTCTCCTTTTGTTTTCAGCTCAAACGTAATGATGTCTTGCTCATTACGGCCGATACTCAACTGCTCAAACGAACGCCCGACCAAATTGAGTTCGGATTTAAATTCTCTCACCCAGCTTGGAATCGCTGCAGCTTCTCTTGCCAAGCCCTTAAGATCGAGTGACGAGGATGAGATAGCGATCGAGTCGAGTGAGATATCGTCTCTGGCTAATTCGGATAGCGAACGCATCACCCCGGAGTAGCCCACTTGCGCAGACTGATCAAATTGACGGACCGCATGGAGTGAATCTCGCGTGGCGGCAATTTCTTGCTTCAGCCGCTCTACCGCTGCCACTTTGGCAGCATCAGGTTTGTGCTTGGCGAGCTTTTCTGTCAGCGCTTTCGCTTCGACGTCCAAACTGCTCTCTTGTTGTTTCCACTGTGCCAACTCTTTACCGAGTTGGCCTTGCTGCATGGTCTCATAACCGTAGAGCAACACACAAACCACCAGTAACGCCGCCCACACGATGGCGACATTGGTTAAGGTAAAGCGCTGTTTCTTCGGTTTGAGGCTGTCAGGGAAGAGGTTAACCGTAGTGACCGTTTGCTGCGCAGCACGCAGCAGCACATGGGCCGACTCCACCGACTCATCATTCAGTGGCGCAACTTTAACGCTCAGGCGCTCAGAGAGCGCATCGGCGATCTCTTGCTGATCCTCTTCATCACAACACACTTTCATCTGATGCAAAGAGAGCGAGCGCATCTGTGAAGAGAGGTAATCCACCGAACGTTGTAATTCCAGTGCGATGCTATCTAGCTGCAATAAACTGCTGGCCACCCCAGTCAAAGGCGGCGTGATACCGCGAATGGTGCGCTGAAACACGCTGTGCCCATCAACGAATGCACTGATCTTAAATTGTCCTTGCTTGGCACGTTGCAGCAAGAGAAATTGCGTCAGTTCACCTGCGCTATGCGCCCACAACTCATCTTCCACGGCCACAGCATTGAGCGTTAACCCTAGCGATTTGAGTGATTGATAGAGTCCGAGCACCATTTTTTTCTGCGTGACATACACTTGCAGCTTGCTGCTGGTTGGCATCGGTGTGGAGTCCACCAACACATCGGTCACTTTTTCAGAAATCAGATCTTTAATCAAAAACGGTAGGGCGGCGCTGAGCTCCTCTTCAGGCACTTTCGGTTTTTCTATCTGGTAGGTTTGGTACAAGCCAGAGTGAAGCACGACATTGACCGCCCCTTGAGACACCTTATGTTGCTTAAGTGCATTAAGGAGTATCTCTTGCCAATTTTGGCTATCACAAGCGAGCTCAACGACTTGCTCCGCATGCTCGGGCAGCGACAAATGCAGCGCACTAGGCTGCACCACCACCGACAAACTGGGCGCGCTTTTTGATTTTGGTTTGAAGTGACCAATCAGTGATTTAATGTCCATTTAGCTGCTTGTTTTCCGCCAACGATTTCTACGGCCTACTTGCACTTTGGGTGGAGGTGAGATGGACTGAGTCGCCGATCTTTCCGGAATAAGCTGACGCTCTTCCTCAAAATGCCGCCCCTGTACACCCTCGACGCCAAGAGAAAGTAAGGTTCTAAATTCTAATTTGTTATCTACCCCAACGGCGATGACTTGCGTTTCCTTATCCGCACACGCACCAAGCATACTACGGATATAAAGCTGATTTTCATGCCGTTGCTCGATCTGTTTAACCAAACCGCGATGCAGTTTTAAATAGGTGATAGAGAGATCTTTTAAGTAGTGTGTACTCACAATGGAGCGCCCAGCCTGACCGACCGTCACCCGACACCCTAAGCCAGACATCACTTTGATCACCGGGCGCATATAATCTAAATGCTTAACCAGACGAGCTTCAGAAAACTCAAACATCAACTGGCCGCGCTGAGCAATAGTCAATTGTAACAACTCATCTCGAAACCACTTGAAGTACTCTCGCTCCGCGAACGGCGTCACATCGAGGTTAAGAGAATAACATACTGAAGAATGCTGAGATTTTATTCTCTTTATCACCAAGGTCAACATGGATTTGTCTAAAGTGGCGCCATAACCCACTGACTCTACGGCAGAAATAAAACGCGACGCTTTAAGTACCCCTTTTTCGGGATCATTAATGCGCGCGAACAGTTCAAAATGATCGAGCTGGGTCTCTTGCTGTTCCGTCAGCAAATAACAAGGCTGCGCAAACACCAGCAGCTTATCGGGTGCCAATGCCATATCGAGTAAGGTTCGCCAACGAACGTTACCTCGGTCTTCTTCAGGAGAGGTATGTTTGTTGAATCGGCTCCAAGTATTATTGCCTTGCAGCTGAGCACTTTTCAGCGCGGTTTCCGCCTCGTCGATGATTCTGCCCTGACTTTCTCCCTCGTGATACATACTCACGCCAATATGAACCCAGTTGTCTTTATCAAGCGGGTTGGGCGGAGTTAATTTCGCCAATTGTTTGAGCGCGGCACTCGCCAAGTTCGCCACTTCTTTATTCGACAAATGCGGGGCAAAAATCGCGAAGTCTGACTGGTAGTAGCGCGACAAAATCAGATCAGGATAGCGTTGAATCACATTGTTCAGCCCCTCTCCGACCTCGATAAGAAAGTCATTCGCAAGCTTTTCACCGTACTCTTCTCGAATCAGCGCCCAATCATCAACTCTGAGCAGCAAAATGCCACCTCTTGAGCCACTTTCAGATAATGCTGACTCCAATTTACTATCAAAGAGGACACGATTTGCCGTTCCGGTCAGCTGATCAAGAAACGTCTGAGTACGAATAAAGGCATCAAATCGACTGCGCTCTTGACGCGCATCTTGCAACTCTTCAATTAAGGTATCGAGCGCCTGACTGGCGGTGTAAGGCCACTCTGTGGGGTCACCTTTCGCGTACTCTTCCACTCGCCCCGCCAAAATCATCCGCCCGCGCTCTTCAAGCCGCTCGCTGCCCGAAAGTTGCTCTTTCAGCCATTTCACCCCTTGCATCAAACAGAAAATAACCAAACCAATCGCCATGGTGATTGACCACATGGCTTGCAGCGAGTAGCCATAGCCAATATAAGGAGGCACCGCTTTAAAATCGATCTGATACCCGACATTGCGCTCGAGCGGATACGATTGCTGATATAAAAGTGCGGGTTCGACTTTGGACGACGTGTCTTTGAAACGGTAAATCACGCCGTACGAGGAGGAGAGTTCCATTTCGACGACATTCGACGCTTGGAGCATTTTAGGCATCCAGCGTTGGAGAGAGTAGGCAGCGTCAGGGTCTTCCATCTCCTTGTCCACGACCTCAACGATTCCCTGCAAGGATTGATCGAGATACTGCTGACCTAGACTGCGAAACGAGAGCGTACCACCGAGAAATAGAATGAACATCGCAATGATCACTATCATGGTGACAAAAGCGACTAAGCGAGTGCTCAATTTTAAGGTAGGGGTGTACCTCATGCGTTCGGAGTTCCTTTCCTAACAGTGAGCATCGATCCCGACCAACAAGGCTCGATGACCATCAATGACAGCAAGTAATAGCTTGATTTTAGTCACTATACAAAAAAGCCGCGACATTCGCGGCTTTTTTCTAAAACTAATGACTTAGAACGGGATGTCGTCATCAAAATCCATCGGTGGCTCATTGTACTGAGGTTTTGGCTGTTGGGCTTGTTGCGGCTGAGCGTATTGCTGAGAAGGCTGGCTCGCTTGCTGTGCCGGTTGTTGCGGCTGACCCCAACCTTGCTGCTGTGGCTGGCCCATACCTTGACCTGGCGCACCGCCTTGAGCACGGCCACCTAGCATCTGCATCACGCCATTGTAGCCTTGTACAACCACTTCCGTCGTGTAACGGTCTTGACCACTTTGATCTTGCCATTTACGTGTTTGCAGTTGACCTTCAATATAGACTTGAGAGCCTTTACGCAGGTACTCACCTGCGACTTCTGCCAACTTACCAAACAGTGCCACGCGGTGCCATTCCGTTTTTTCGCGCTGCTCACCGGTCGCTTTATCACGCCAGTTTTCAGACGTTGCAATTGTGATGTTTGCCACTGCGCCACCGCTAGGCATGTAACGTACTTCCGGGTCACCGCCCAGGTTACCGACTAAAATTACTTTGTTTACTCCGCGGGTCGCCATGATTCGCTCCGTCCAAATTTGAGTGTTGATACCTAAATAGCGCATTAGAATAACACGCTTTGACGCGCTGATAAATTTCTATCCCAAGATTCTCTTCTCAGCTTCTCTTCACAAGAATCCTTCATCAAGAATTCCTTATCAAGATGGACACACTGCGAGCCCGCGCCAATCCCACGCCGATATTCTTTCGAGCAAACTCACGTCAGATTGCTGCTGAGCTATCCATCGATTACTTTTGCACTTGAAGCGAGACGCAAAGCGACGGTCTTAAATCGCACTTGATGCGGTTTTGTACCACGCTAACGACTCGATTCACCGACTCATAGGTCTGCCATGCCCAAATCGTCTTACGCTCGCACACTGCATTTTATTTGCAATAACAAAAATGACCCACACCCGCATATCGATGATATCCAACGGGCGCTACGAATGACCATCCATCGTATGGAGCCATCAGAGCTAATGTTGGCCCTGCAACAAGAACGCCATCGGATTTTGATATTTGACTACCAATTTGTGCATCAACAACAAGCGCAAATCGAAGCGCTACCGCTTTTGAACAAACACTTTGAAGTGATTTTGATTAACTTGTATCAGCGCCTTTCCACCGATGAATTATTGACGTTTGGACATCTCAAGGGTCTGTTTTACTGCGACGACACCCCAGAGGTCATTGCCAAAGGCTGCGCGGCAATCATTAATGGTGAAAATTGGTTACCTCGCAAAGTCACTGCACAATTGCTCTATCACTATCGCACGGTGATGAGCAGCCAAACGGCGACAGTGGTGCTCGACATCACCATGCGCGAGCTAGAAATTCTGCGCTGCCTTAAGAGTGGCGCGTCCAATGCACAGATCGCCGAGGACCTGTTCATCAGCGAATTCACGGTAAAATCGCACCTCTATCAAGCCTACAAAAAACTCAAGGTGCGAAATCGAGTCCAAGCGATGGAGTGGGCCAAAGCCAATCTCTGATACCGCTATCGTTTATACAAACACAAATGAGCTCACACCCGCACATTTTAAGGCCGACAAGGAACGCTTTCATTCGCCATTTCCCACAGTCATGGTAAGGTATCGGCCATCAATCACATCGCAAAGTGTGATTACGTCGTTCACGTCAGTTTTTACGGCGCTCACTGGGTTAAAAAATTAAAAAAGGGTATTACTCATGATTAAAAAGTGCCTCTTCCCCGCAGCGGGCTATGGGACGCGTTTTCTTCCTGCCACCAAGTCCATGCCAAAAGAGATGATGCCAGTGGTGAACAAGCCACTGATCGAATACGGTGTGGAAGAAGCGATTCAGGCCGGCATGAATGGCATGTGCATCGTGACAGGCCGTGGCAAGCATTCCATCATGGATCACTTTGATAAGAACTATGAGCTTGAGCACCAAATCAGCGGCACCAACAAAGAAGAGTTACTGGTCGATATTCGTGACATCATCGACAGTGCTAACTTCACCTACATTCGCCAGCGTGAAATGAAAGGCCTTGGCCACGCGATCCTCACCGGGCGTGAGCTGGTTGGCGATGAGCCATTTGCCGTTGTTCTCGCGGATGACTTGTGTGTCAATGAGCAAGAAGGCGTACTGGCACAAATGGTCGCGCTATTTAAGCAGTTCCGCTGCTCAATTGTTGCTGTACAGGAAGTGCCAGAAGATGAAACCCACAAATACGGTGTTATCTCTGGTGAAATGATCAAAGACGACATCTTCCGCGTTGACGACATGGTAGAGAAACCAGAAAAAGGCACAGCGCCAAGCAACCTTGCCATCATCGGCCGCTATATTCTCACTCCAGACATCTTTGAGTTGATCGAAAATACTGAGCCAGGCAAAGGCGGTGAAATCCAAATCACCGACGCGCTGCTCAAACAAGCCAAAGCAGGCTGCGTACTGGCATACAAATTCAAAGGCAAACGCTTTGACTGTGGTAGCGTCGAAGGTTACATCGAAGCGACCAACTACTGCTTCGAAAACCTCTACCTAAAAGACACCAAAACCTCTGAGCTAGGTAAACAAGCTACAACCAAAGAGAGCTAATCTCTCTAGATTCAGTGCGAGTAGGCCCCCACCTACTCGCCTTCTCTACTAATCTCCCACCCCACCACCTATCACCCATCACCCATCACCCATCACCCAAACACTGTTCTTCCATCCAGTATTTTATTTGCACATTGCTCACACTATGTAATACTTGTGCCACTATTTTTTGCCCTGAGTGATAACAATGGATCAGATAGAAGTCCGCGGTGCGCGCACCCATAACTTAAAAAATATCAACCTCACCATCCCACGCGATAAGCTGATTGTCATCACAGGCCTATCCGGTTCAGGTAAATCCTCGCTGGCGTTCGATACGCTCTATGCCGAAGGGCAACGACGCTACGTGGAATCACTCTCGGCGTACGCGCGTCAATTTTTGTCCTTGATGGAAAAGCCCGACGTCGACCACATTGAAGGTCTCTCTCCTGCCATTTCCATCGAGCAGAAATCCACCTCACACAACCCTCGTTCAACCGTCGGCACCATCACTGAGGTCTACGATTACTTGCGTCTGCTCTACGCACGTGTGGGTGAGCCGCGCTGCCCTGACCATCATGTTCCACTCGCCGCGCAAACCATCTCACAGATGGTCGATAAAGTGTTGGCGATGCCAGAAGGGACAAAACTGATGCTGCTGGCGCCGATTGTCAAAGAGCGTAAGGGCGAGCACGTCAAAACGCTGGAAACCTTGGCAGCGCAAGGGTTTATCCGCGCCCGTATTGATGGGGAAACCTGCGATTTATCCGATCCACCAACGCTAGAACTGCACAAGAAACACACCATCGAGGTCGTGGTCGATCGCTTTAAAGTGAGAGCCGACCTGCAGCAGCGCTTAGCCGAATCGTTTGAAACCACCCTAGAGCTGTCGGGCGGGATTGCAGTGGTCGCGCCGATGGAGGGCAATGACGAGGAGATCGTGTTCTCTGCTAACTTTGCTTGTCCCCATTGTGGCTACAGCATGCAAGAGCTTGAACCGCGCTTGTTCTCGTTCAACAACCCAGCCGGCGCCTGTCATACCTGTGATGGCCTTGGCGTTCAGCAATACTTTGACCCTGCACGCGTGATTTTGGATGAGTCACTCAGTTTGGCAGAGGGTGCTATCCGAGGTTGGGATCAGAAAAACTACTACTATTTCCAAATGCTGACGTCGCTCGCCAACCATTATCAGTTTGACCTGAACGCACCCTTTCAGTCTCTGCCAAAGAAAATTCGCGATGTGATTCTAACCGGCTCTGGCAGAACGGAAGTGGAGTTTAATTACATCAATGATCGCGGGGATATTCGCGTTAAACGTCATCCGTTTGAAGGCATTCTCAATACCTTGGAACGCCGCTATCGCGATACTGAATCTAACTCGGTACGCGAAGATTTGGCCAAGTACATTTCAACCAAAACCTGTAGCAGCTGTGACGGTAGCCGACTGCGCCTTGAAGCGCGCAATGTGTTCATTGGCGATACGACGCTGCCGGAAATTGTCGAACTCAGCATTGCCGATGCACTGACCTTCTTCCATGAATTGACTCTGGAAGGTCAGCGCGCACAAATTGCCGAAAAAGTGATGAAAGAGATCAACGACCGCTTGCAGTTTTTGGTCAATGTCGGTCTCAACTACCTCAACCTATCCCGCAGCGCCGAGACACTCTCCGGTGGTGAAGCGCAGCGGATCCGTCTTGCCAGTCAAATTGGTGCCGGTTTAGTTGGCGTGATGTATGTGTTGGATGAGCCTTCTATTGGTCTTCATCAGCGTGATAACGAGCGCCTGCTCAAGACGTTGACTCACCTACGCGATCTTGGCAACACCGTGCTCGTCGTTGAGCACGATGAAGACGCCATCCGTATGGCGGATCACGTGATTGATATCGGTCCGGGCGCGGGCGTTCATGGCGGCAATGTAGTGGCAGAAGGCACTATGGAAGAGATCATTGCCAATCCGAACTCTCTCACGGGCCAATACCTCAGCGGTCAAAAGCAGATCCGAGTTCCAACGGAGCGCACGCCTAAGGATCCGAAAAAAGTCGTGCAACTCATTGGCGCGATGGGCAACAACCTCAAAGACGTTACGCTCGAGCTCCCTGTCGGGCTGTTTAGCTGCATCACCGGGGTGTCTGGCTCAGGCAAGTCGACTTTGATCAACGATACGTTCTTTAAAATTGCCCACACCGAGCTCAATGGTGCGACGACCGCCACACCCGCGCCGTATAAAACCATCAAAGGGCTACAACATTTTGATAAGGTGATCGACATCGATCAAAGCCCGATTGGTCGCACTCCGCGCTCAAATCCAGCGACCTACACCGGTATTTTTACCCCCATTCGTGAGCTGTTTGCTGGCACACAGGAGTCACGCTCTCGTGGTTACAAACCGGGCCGGTTCAGTTTCAACGTGCGCGGCGGGCGTTGTGAAGCTTGCCAAGGTGATGGTGTGATCAAGGTGGAAATGCACTTCTTGCCAGATGTGTATGTCCCTTGTGACGTCTGTAAAGGCAAACGCTACAACCGCGAAACCTTAGAAGTGCGCTACAAAGGCAAAACCATTGACGAAGTGTTAGAGATGACGGTCGAAGACGCACGAACCTTCTTCGATCCAGTTCCTGTGATTGCTCGCAAGTTGCAAACCTTGATGGATGTGGGCTTGTCTTACATTCGCCTAGGTCAAGCGGCCACAACCCTCTCCGGGGGGGAAGCGCAGCGCGTTAAATTGGCGCGTGAGCTCTCTAAGCGCGATACCGGCAAAACACTCTACATTCTCGATGAGCCGACCACAGGTTTGCACTTCCACGATATCGAGCAGCTGTTAGCCGTGTTGCACCGCCTGCGTGATCACGGCAATACCGTTGTGGTGATTGAGCACAACCTCGATGTGATTAAAACTGCAGACTGGATCGTCGATTTGGGGCCGGAAGGGGGACAAGGCGGCGGTGAAATTATTGCAAGCGGAACACCGGAAGATGTGGCCTTAGTCGAAGGCTCACACACGGCGCGCTTCCTTAAGCCTATGTTAAAGTAAGCAATAGTAGTAAAAGTGAATAAAAAAATAGTAAAGTAAACGGGCTGGCGTGCTTCTTAGTGCCAGCCCGTTTTATTTGCTGGAAAGGAACACTATGGCAACCACCCACGTGGCAGGCACGCAGCTTCAAGCACGCACACAAGCTCGCCCTATAACGAAACCTTTCTTGGCTATGATTGGCCTAGTCTACCTTGTCGCGATGCATTTCTTCATGCCGAACCCAGGCGGTTCAGGCTTGGCACTTGCCTTTAACCCACCCACTTGGCTGCTGAGCTCAGTCGCTATCGCTCTTGGGCTTTATCAAGTTGGGACACGTGGCCAAATTCGTTACAACAAATTGACCATAGGTCTGTTTCTTTGTTGTGTAATCATGACCGTGCCCGTGCTCTATCCGCACTCTGAGCTGTCGTTGTCGGTCGCGCGATTAAGCGGATTGTGGGCCGGTTTTTTGCTGTTTGCCGTGCTGCAACAATTTCGTTTTAGTAACCCTCAGCGTCAAAGGCTGTTGTGGTTTGTGGTTATCGCCGTGTTCATTGAGGCCTTGTTTGGCTGGGTACAGTACCTAGTACTCGAACCCGGCAATCCCTTTGGCTACAACACCGACGCCAATCGTCCTTACGGCATATTTCAGCAACCGAACGTCATGGCGAGCTTCTTAGCCACAGGGCTTGCGCTGTCTGGCTATTTGCTGACCCGTCAACCCATTAAATATCAACGCAAAGTCAGCCATGTGGCGCTGCTCTATCTGGTACCGGCCATCGTGCTGCCCCTACTGGTAGTGCTCGCCTCTCGGACGGGTTGGCTCAGTGCGCTACTGGTCGTCGTGCTGCTGATCCCTTATTTGATGCGCTTTGCCACCAAAAAACGCGCCGTCGGTTGGCTCGTCTCTGTGCTTATTGGCGTCACCATTGGCTTAGGAACCACGTTAGTCGGTGAGAACAACACCCTGGCAGAGCGAAAGGTGAATCTAGAAGGGCCCAGACAATACACCTTCCCTCAGACGCTCGATATGCTGATTGAAAAGCCATTTACTGGCTATGGTTACGGACGCTTTGAAGCTGAATACTTGGTCTATACGGCGCGTCAACATCAGCTCAACGCCAGTTACCCGCCTGGGCTTGCATCAATGGATCACCCACACAACGAAACCTTATATTGGGGCGTAGAGGGGGGCGTGCTGCCGATTTTGGCTATGTTGATCGCGGCCATTTTGGTGCTGTATCGCATCTACGCAGCGAAGAATGGTACACGTTTGGCGATTTTCTCGCTCTTTATCCCCATCGTGCTCCACACCCAATTAGAATATCCGTTTTATCACTCAGCGATTCATTGGCTAACCTTTATCTTATTGATTTACTGGGTCGACCAACGTAAGCGCGCCTACCGATACGCGCAATTGAGCATCGTATCGCAGACTGGACTGCGCGTAGCAAGTTTGGTCTTGCCGCTGGTGACGTCGTTTTACATGGTCACCACGTTGCACACCAACTACATATTGACGCAGTTTGAGCTCTCCAAACCGAAAGATCCGGATATCCTTAACCGAGTCAGTAACCCGATTGTCTGGCAGGAGCGCTTTGACTGGGACATCTACAGCACCTATCTCAATATTGGCCTGCACCAGCAAAACCCTGAATTTATTCAACCGTACGTGGATTGGTCGCTGGGCGTGATTACCCACAAACCAAGACCGGCATTCTACAACAACTTGATTCTGGCCTACCAAGGTTTGAATGACAGTGAAAAGGCGGAGCAAATCCGAGCCGAAGCGCAGTTTCTGTTTCCGCGGCGCGATTTCTCAGACGTGCAATACGTGCCACCGACAACGGACGCACTGCTTCGTACAGACGAAGAATAAAAAGAAAACAAAAAGTAGATAAGAAAAGGCTCTCCGAACTGGAGAGCCATCTGCAATGATTAACAGGGCAAATTATTCGCCGAGCGACTCTATCCGAGCGACTCTATCCGAGCGACTCTTTAAGCGCTTGTAAACAGAGTGCGACGTTCTCCTCACGCGCACCATAGCCCATTAGGCCAATCCGCCACGCCTTGCCCGCCAATGCGCCAAGCCCGGCACCAATTTCCAGATTGTACGTATCAAGAAGGTGACTGCGTATTTGGGCTTCATCAATCCCCTCAGGAACATAAATCGCATTCAGTTGCGGCAAGCGTGCGGACTCTTCCACCACAAACTCAAAGCCGAGCGCCAATAAGCCGGTCTTGAGCTTGTTGTGCATCTGCTGATGGCGATGCCACGCGTTTTCTAACCCTTCATTTTTGAGCATCAGCAAAGCTTCATGCAGTGCATAGAGACTGTTGACGGGCGCTGTGTGGTGGTAACTACGCTTGCCCTCTCCACTCCAGTAACCAAGTACCAAACTTTGGTCTAAAAACCAACTTTGCACCGGTGTTTGACGGGCGGTGATTTTCTCAATCGCTGCACTGGAGAAGGTCACAGGAGAGAGGCCCGGCGTACAAGAGAGGCACTTTTGACTGCCCGAGTAGACCGCATCAAGTTGCCACTCATCGACTTTGAGCGGCACACCACCCAATGACGTCACCGCATCGACAATCGACAATACATTGAACTCTTTAGCAAGCGCGCCCAGCGTCTTCGCATCGCTGCATGCCCCTGTCGATGTCTCCGCATGGACAAACGCGAGGAGCTTGGCATCAGGATGCGCCTGCAATGCATCACGAACTTTCTCTACCGAAACCGGCGCTCCCCAGTCATCATCGACCAGCACCGCTTCACCGCCGCAGCGTACCACGTTCTCTCGCATGCGTTCGCCAAACACGCCATTGCGGCAGACGATGACTTTGTCCCCCGGCTCAATCAAGTTAACAAAGCAGGTCTCCATACCTGCACTGCCTGGTGCCGAGACGGCAATCGTAAACTCATTGTTGGTCTGAAAGGCGTATTTAAGCAGCTGCTTGAGTTCGTCCATCATCTGGATAAAAAGCGGGTCAAGGTGGCCCACCGTCGGGCGGCTCAAAGCTTGCAGTACCTGTGGGGAAATATCGGATGGACCAGGGCCCATCAAAATACGGCGAGGGGGGATAAAACTTTGGTAAGTCATTGGCAACTCCTTTTGAATCATGAGGGTGTTCTTGTTGTTATCTCTTCACCATAATCGAATTCATCCAGCGCAGCAATGCGCAAAAAGTCGACAGGTCATACCAGCCTCACAAACCGAACCTATCGTCTTTAACCCGTAAATTTCGCATTGACATTAAGAGGATAAACACGTTCAATGCGAAAGCGGTGGCAAGACAATTCGTCACCCTGTTGTACAAACAATTATGCTTTTTGCAGAAGAGGAGCACTACCCAGGTAGGTATGTTGTGGAGCCACAATTCCAAAACAACATTCTGAGGGGGAGTAGTGCCGAGGTAGGCTTATATTGTGGTTTAAGTCTGTCGGTTGACTTGGGTTGAGTCCCATCAACTGTCATCAGCGCCGTCTGGTGATGAGCTTCTGAGGTCGTACTCCATACCTACCTCTACTCTCGCTCATCCTCACCTCACGCAAAGGAAAGACTCAATATTCAGGAAGTTGTGGGAGAAATGCCGTGAGCAATTTTAACGTTGCTAAATTTGGTGGGACAAGTGTTGCAAACTTTGAAGCGATGAGCCGTTGTGCGGCGATCGTTGATAACAATCCAGAGACAAAACTGGTGGTCAGCAGTGCCTGTTCAGGGGTAACAAATCTATTGGTCGCGCTGGCGAACGGCGTACAAGATCAGCAGCAACGCAGCGATATTCTGACTCAGCTCGCTGAGATTCATGATGCGATTCTTAATCAACTCAATGATCCAACCCATGCGGCGAGTGAAGTGTACAGTCTGCTTGATACGGTCACCAGCCTTGCGGAAGCGGCCTCGATTCAAGCCAGCAATAAGTTGACTGATCACCTTGTTGCGTGTGGTGAACTGATGTCGACCCACATTTTAACCCAACTGATGATTGAGCGCGGCATCAACGCGGTACGCTTTGATATTCGTGATGTACTGCGCACTGACAGCCACTTTGGCCGCGCAGAACCGGATGTTGCCGCCATTCGTGAGCTTGCCAGTGACACCTTGCTGCCACTGTGCCGCGAGCACGTTGTGGTGACACAGGGCTTTATTGGCTCCGATGAAGAAGGCAACACCACTACCCTTGGCCGTGGTGGCAGTGATTACAGTGCGGCTTTGATTGCCGAGGCAGTGCAAGCCTCTGGCTTAGAAATTTGGACTGATGTACCGGGAATCTACACCACGGACCCGCGTATTGCCCCGAATGCGGCACCGATTGCAGAAATTAGCTTCAGCGAAGCGTCAGAGATGGCGAATTTTGGCGCCAAGATCCTGCACCCTTCGACCCTAGTCCCTGCTCTGCGCCATGATATTCCGGTGTTTGTCGGTTCCTCGAAAGCGCCAGAGCAAGGTGGTACTTGGATTCGTCATCAAGTGGAAAGCTCACCGCTGTTTCGCGCCCTAGCCCTACGGAACAACCAAACCATGGTGACGCTGCGCAGCGCGAAAATGTTCCATGCTTACGGCTTTCTAGCCAAAGTGTTTGAGATCTTGGCCAAGCATAAGGTCTCGGTCGATTTGATCACCACCTCTGAAATCAGTGTCTCATTAACGCTTGATCAAACAGGTACCTCTGGCGGTGCGCCATCGTTACCTCAAGCCGCGCGTGAAGAGCTTGAAGAGCTGTGCAGCGTGAAAGTGGAACACAACCTCTCCGTCGTCGCCTTGATTGGTAACAACATGAGCGAGAGTAAAGGTTACGCAAAACAAGTATTTGGTACGCTTGAAGACTTTAACTTACGAATGATTTGTTACGGCGCTAGCCAGCACAACCTCTGTTTCTTACTGCGTGAATCAGAAGCCAAACAAGCGATTCAGAAGTTGCATGTCGAGCTGTTTGAGCGCTAACAGCACTATAAATACACATCAGCGACGAAGCACTCTCGTGTTTCGTCGCTGATGCATTGCTACGTCAAATAGTGAGGCTTATTCGCCCGCCACTTTCATTGACTCAAGCAAGATAGAACCGGTTTGAATCTGCGAACGGGTTTCCACATCACTGCCGACAGCCACTATTTGGTTGAACATCTGCTTGAGATTACCTGCGATGGTCACCTCCGAGACGGGGAATTGGATTTGACCATTCTCAACCCAGAAACCGGCTGCGCCGCGCGAGTAATCGCCTGTCACGATATTCACACCCTGCCCCATCACTTCTGTGACCAAAAATCCGGTGCCTAGCGCCTTAAGCATTTGCTCAAAATCTTGCCCTGTGGATCGTACGTACCAGTTGTGGATGCCACCCGCATGACCGGTTGGCGTCATCGACATTTTACGCGCCGCATAACTGGTCAATAGGTAAGTGGATAACACGCCGTCAGTGATAATTTGTCTATCTTGCGTAGCAACGCCTTCGCTATCAAACGGGCTTGACGCCAGACCACGCAACACATGGGGACGCTCGTCGACTTGGAACCAGCTGGGTAGAATTTTCTGACCAAGATGATCAAGAAGAAACGAGGATTTGCGGTACAAGTTGCCACCACTGATCGCCATCACAAGGTGACCGAGTAGACCCGTTGCGACATCCGCCGCAAACATAATCGGGTACTGACCGGTTTTGAGCTTCTGCGCGTCTAAACGACTGACGGTTTTCTCCGCTGCGCTCAGGCCCACGGATTTCGGCGTCCACAGGTCGTCTTTGTGACGCGCCACTGTGTAGCTGTAGTCGCGTTCCATTTCACCGTTTTGGCCTTGACCAATCACACAGCAACTGATGCTATGGCGACTTGAGGCATAACTCGCCAGTAAGCCGTGGCTGTTACCGTACACTTTGACGCCATAGTGGCTATCGTAGCTGGCGCCATCACTTTGCTTGATCTTATCGCTGTAGCTGAGCGCTTCTTGCTCCGCTTCAATCGCCATTTCTGCCGCGTAGTCAGGGTCAGGCGTATCGGGGTGAAACAGATCCAAATCGGGAATATCTTTGACCATCAACTTAGCCGGTGCTGGGCCTGCATACGGATCTTCTGATGTGTATTGAGCGATATCGAGTGCCGCCAATACCGTTTGTTGAATCGCTTTTTCGCTTAAGTCTGACGTTGAGGCGCTGCCTTTACGCTGATTGCGGTAGACGGTAATACCGAGTGCACCGTCACTGTTGAACTCCACATTTTCGACCTCACACATGCGAGTCGATACGCTTAAACCTGTGGTTTTACTGATGGCAACTTCCGCGGCATCCGCTTTTTCACCCGCCATCTCTAACGCTTTCGCGACGGCAGCTTCAAGCTCGATACGCTGCTGTGCCACTTGCTTTTTTACGTCCATATTCTCTTCATCAGTCGTTGCTTTGTCGCTAGGATAACAAGAATTTCGCTTTCTCCCCATGATTCTTGTTAAAATAGAGAAATAGACGTTCAAATGAAGGTATGAAAATGGCTCGCAAAAATCAAAAAGCGCCATGGGAACCAGAAGAAGAGATCATCTGGGTAAGTAAATCCGAGTTGAAGCGTGACATGGAAGAGCTGCAGAAACTGGGTGAAGAGCTCGTTAACCTCAAGCCCTCTGTGTTGGAAAAATTTCCACTCAGCGAAGACTTGGCCGATGCGATTCGCGATGCGCAGCGTTTTAAAAACGAAGCGCGCCGTCGTCAGTTGCAGTTTATCGGCAAATTGATGCGTCACGAAGACCCAGAGCCAATTCAAGCGGCGCTGGATAAAGTCCGTAACAAGCACTCTCAAACCACGGCGCTTCTGCACAAACTAGAGCAACTGCGTGACCGTGTGGTGGAAGAGGGCGACAGCGCCATTGAAGAGGTATTGACGCTGTATCCGGATGCGGACCGTCAGCGTTTACGTCAGCTTGCTCGTCAGGCGAACAAAGAAAAGCAAGCCAACAAGCCAGCTAAAGCGTATCGAGAGATTTTCCAGATCCTCAAAGCATTGAGCAGTGAAGAGCCACAATAACACGCTCTTACTCAGTGATGATTGAAGCGGATAAGTGCACACTTATCCGCTTTTTTGTATCTCTGCTTTCTAGCCCATTGTTATAGCGCTCAGTTGTGCGCCGTGGTGGCCGCCTGAACAAATGCGCCGAGGCTAGGGTCCGAGTGGGTCGCCGCTAGCTCTGAAATCGGCCCAGTCGCTGCGACATGACCTTGTGATACAAACGCAAAATGCGTTGCGATCGCTTTGGCATCACCTAAGTGGTGCGTCACCATCACGACCGTAATATCACGCTCACTCGCCAACTGTTTGACCAGTGATAGCATCTCTAACCTGAGCAAAGGATCGAGCGCTGAAAAGGGCTCGTCGAGCAGCCATATCGGCGCAGACTGTACAAAGCAGCGCGCTAACGCAACCCGTTGACGCTGGCCACCAGAGAGCTCATGCGGCAATCGAGACAAATACTCCGCCACCCCCACCTGCTGTGCCGCTTGCACTACCGCCTGTTTCTGCGTTGCAGACAACTTCAAGCCGGGATCCAATCCAAGGCCGATGTTTTCCGACACGGTAAGGTGAGCAAACAAGTTGTGCTCTTGAAACAACATCGCAAACGGGCGCTGGTAAGGCGCCAGCCCGTTGAGCGTTTGACCTTGCGCTAAAATTTCACCGCTTAATGGTTCAATAAAGCCCGCCATCAAGGCGAGTAAGGTCGACTTCCCTGCGCCACTGGGTCCCATTAGCGCGACGATTTGCCCTGCCTCAACGTGCAGATCAAACTGAAATGACTCGGCATGATAATCGTAATGCAGGTCACTGAGAGTGAGCATAGTGACTCCTATTGGTGGGGGTAGAAGCAGAGCGAGAGCGAAATAGGCGTTCCATCAGCGCAAAACAACCCACACTCAAAAGCAGTAAAGTGACCGATACGACCGCCGCCGCGTCCATTTGGTAACTGCCGAGCAGTTGGAACAGGTAGAGCGGCAGCGTACGAAACTCCTGACTACCAAACAGCGCGATGGCACTGAGATCGCCCATAGAAAACATAAAGCTGATGGCAAACGCGTGCGCCAGCGGCCGTTTTAATGCGCGCCACTCCACCACTCGTAAACGGCGCCAACCGCGGATTCCAAGGGTTGCACAAAGGTACTGATACTGCTGCTCGAGTTGCAACATCGGCTGAGCCAAGGTTTTGATCACATAAGGCAGCCCCATTAACGCGTTGACCGCAACAACAACGACCAAGGCGTAGCTGAGCGCATCCGTCCACGAACGGAGCAGCAAAAAGAGCCCGGTCGAGATCACTAATCCTGGGGTCACCAGAATGATGGTCCCTAGCAGCTCTATCTTATCCGCGGTTTTCTCACGTTGATTGAGGCGCAGTCTTCGGCTCGACAATAAAATCGCCGTGCCCGCACTGACAGCGATAACGCTCGCCATGCTCGCCACTTTCAGTGACGCGCCAAGCGCGGACCAAAATCGGCCATCACTCAGCACATTCAGCGCCTGAGAATTCATACCACTGGCTAGTACCATCCCAAGAGGCGGCAACACTAACAGCAAGCTAAAACCTATCCAAGCGCCATCCCAGCACTTAGAGAATAGACTGTCTTTCACCACCAACGCAGTTGGTGCGTCGCTGCCCATCGAAATGGCAATAGGTCGAGCGAAACGTTGAATCGATAACGCCATTAAGCCACATAGCAGCATTTGCCAAATTGCCAGTAACGCGCCCGCTTGCAAATCAAAATCAAACTTGATCGCTTGGTAAATCGCGAGCTCAATGGTGGTCGATTTGGGCCCGCCGCCCAATGCCATAACAGTGGCAAAACTGGTAAAGCAGAGCATAAACACCAACCCGCAAACAGGCGCTAATTGCTGCCTCATCCGCGGCCATTCGACCCACTTAAACTTTTGCCAATGGCCCATGCCTAAGTGGGCGCACAGTTTGTGTTGCTCCGCCGGAATCGACTCTAGTGATTGCAGCAGCAAACGCGCCGCATAAGGAAGATTAAAAAAGAGGTGTGCGAGCAAAATCCCATGCAAACCGTAAATATTAAATGGCAACGAAAGATCCCACTGCGCAAGCTGTATCGCCAGCCAACCACTGCGCCCATAAATCGCAAGCAAGCCAAACACCCCCACCAAGACAGGCAGCACCAAAGTGGTCGTAAACAGCTTAAGTACCAAGGCTTTGCCGATAAACTGCCGCCGCGACAAAGCATGAGCAACGGGGATCGCCAAGCCGACACTGAGCAGCGTTGAGAGGAAGGATTGATAGAAGCTAAATTGGGTAACGTGGCGGTAATAAGGATCTTGCCAAATGACACGCAGATCGAGGGAAGGCGCTTGATTGAGCAATGCCAGCAGCGCAGAAACGACAAAGGCCGCGATCAAGATCGCGACCCATACGCCTAATTTAGGGACAGATTGCACGAACGCCCAACCTTAGAAGGTCAACGCGTTTTGCCATTCACGAATCCACGCTTTGCGGTGGGTAGCCACCTCTTCAGCGCTAAAGCTCAAGGCTTGGCTTGGCTTCGTCAGGCTTTGATACCCTTCTGGCAACGCAACGTCAGTGACTGGGTACATCCAGTTCCCTGTGGGCATGGCCGACTGAAAGTCATCGCTGAAGATAAACTGCATAAAGGCATCCGCCAACTCGCTGTTCGCGCTCGTTTTGACTTTGGCCGCCACTTCTACTTGAGTGTAATGACCTTCCGCGAAATTCGCCGCAGCGAACTTAGCATCATTTTCGGCAATCAGATGGTACGCAGGTGACGTGGTGTAAGAGAGCACCATGTCAGACTCGCCTTTTAAGAACATCGAGTACGCTTCTGACCACCCTTTCGTGACCGTCACTGTCTTTTTCGCCAACGCTTTCCACGCCTGCGGCGCTTCGTCGCCATAGACAGATTTCATCCACAGCATCAAACCTTGACCCGGGGTTGAGGTACGCGGGTCTTGGTAGATGACTGTTAAGTCGTCATTTGATTCCACCAGCGCTTTGAGGCTAGTCGGTGGCTCAGCCAAGGTCTCTTTGTTGTAGACAAACGCGAAGTAACCGTAGTCGTACGGCACAAAGGTCGTATTGGACCAGCCGCCTGGCAAGGTGACGGATGACGTATCGACGCTATGCTCAGCCAACAAACCGGTCTGCTGCGCTTCTGCCATCAAGTTGTTGTCTAACCCCAACACAATATCGGCTTTGCTATTGTCGCCTTCCAGTCTCAAGCGATTGAGGATAGAGACGCCATCATCCAAAGCTACAAAATTCAACGTACAGTCGCACTGTGCTTCAAACGCTTTTTTTACCACTGGGCCTGGGCCCCAATCGGCAGCGAAAGAGTCATAGGTATAAACGGTTAACGTATCGGCTGCGGTTGCAGAAAAAGACGTCAGTGCCGCGGCGGCACAAAGTGGCATAAATGAAGGGATAAAAGTGGATTTCACTGCTCGCTCTCCTTGTTGAGCCACGCAGGTCTGAGGGACAAACAGACGCCTGATGTCCTCGCTCAATTCCTACGCCAGCATTATCTGGTTCAGGTCTACGGGTCCCGAGCAAAGCTCGATCTCAGCGTCATTCAGTGAATGAATAGCTCCCCGATGAGGTTCGGCTTGATTGTAATAGGTCTGCCCGACAATAGCCATACTTGCGTGACGGCCCGCCAAGGCGCAATCACGAATCGTTACGTTGATCATAGCCCCAGCGCGCCACCAAGGATTGCTCGATGCCGAGGTGATCCAAAATGCGCGCGACCATAAAATCAATAAGATCGTCTATCGATTTGGGTTGATGATAAAAACCGGGCGCGGCCGGCATAATAGTGACGCCCATCTGCGAGAGCTTGTGCATGTTCTCAAGGTGCAAGGTTGAGAAAGGCGTTTCTCGAACCACCAGCAGCAATTGACCACGCTCTTTCATCACCACATCGGCGGCCCGTTCAATCAAATTATCGGACATACCATGAGCAATCGCTGCGACGCTGCCCGCCGAACAAGGGCAAACCACCATCTGCTTGGGCGCCGCTGAGCCAGAGGCCACGGGCGAGAACCAGTCCTCTTTGCCGCACACCACTAATTTAGCCGGGTCGCAGCTGAGATGGGCGACCAAGGCTTGCTTGGCGCTGTCTGGGTTGGCAGGCAGTTTTAATCCGTGCTCGGTGGCCAACACCACTCGCGCCGCCGATGAAACCAGTAGATAAACCTGATAGTCCGCGGCCAACAAGCACTGCAACAGACGCAGCCCATAAGGCGCGCCTGAGGCTCCGGTAAAAGCGAGGGTGATGGATTTTTCAGCCATTGTGCGTATCTCTTATTATTGGGCTAGTTGCGCTAACAGTTTGTCGTGAATTCCGCCAAACCCGCCGTTACTCATCACCAGAATCTGATCGCCGGGGCGAGCATGCCGAGCGATGCTGCGCACCAAGTCGTCGATGTCGTCAGAGACATAAGCGGGTTGCGCGCACTGCTCGGCAATCTCACTCACCGACCAAGTAATTGACTCAGGCTGAAAGAGGAACACTTCATCGGCCGCCTGCAATGAGGCCGCAAGCGTTTCTTTGTGCACCCCGCGTTTCATGGTTGCACTGCGCGGCTCCAACACCGCAAGGATTCGGGATTGACCCACCTTATTACGTAAGCCGCCCAATGTCAGTTCAATCGCCGTTGGATGATGAGCAAAGTCGTCATACACAGTGATCTCATTGACCTGCCCTTTTAACTCCAAGCGGCGTTTGGTATTAATAAAGCGCCCTAACGCCTCACAAGCGTGATCCGGAGTGACCCCCACATGACGCGCCGCCGCGATGGCCATCAACGCATTGCTGACGTTGTGATCGCCGACTAAATCCCACGTCACTCGACCCACTATTTCTCCCGCCAATAAGACATCAAAGACACTGCCATCTTGGGCCTGTTTTTGCGCTTGCCAGCCAGATTCACACCCTGTGTACTCTTGTTCGCTCCAGCAGCCACGGGCAATAACGTCTTGCAGCGCCTGGTCCGATTGAGGAGTAAACAGACGCCCATTGCCCGGTACGGTTCTCACCAAATGGTGGAATTGGCGCTTAATCGCTTCCAGATCATCGAAGATGTCTGCATGATCGAACTCAAGGTTATTCATGACCAAGGTACGTGGATGGTAATGAACGAACTTAGAACGCTTGTCGAAAAAAGCGCTGTCGTATTCATCAGCTTCAACTATGAAAAACGGGCTGTTGCCCAATCTTGCCGACAAACCAAAGTTGCCAAGCACGCCCCCCACGAGAAAACCGGGGTCATAACCGCAATCTTCCAGAATCCAAGCGAGCATACTCGATGTGGTGGTTTTGCCGTGCGTTCCCGCGACCGCCAGTACCCATCGGTCATGCAGCAGAAACTCTTGCAGCCACTGCGGGCCGGAGGTGTAACGCAGGTTGCTATCAAGCACATGCTCGACACACGGGTTACCACGGCTCATCGCATTACCGATCACCACCAAATCGGGCGCCGGATTTAACTGCGCCGGATCAAACCCTTCTATAATTTCAATACCTTGCGATTCAAGTAGCGTGCTCATGGGCGGGTACACATTGGCGTCACTGCCGGTGACTTTGTGCCCCAATTGACGCGCTAAAATTGCCGCTCCTCCCATAAAGGTGCCACAAATTCCCAAGATATGAATATGCATAGAGTGATCCTGAAAAGGCTAATTTGAAGTGCTCATTATGGCGATAATGGCTTGAAAAGCGAACCTCTTTGTCCTTGGGATGTGAAATCTTGGCACAATCGAGCAAAGTTTGTTCAAGATGAAAAACCGTGAAAATATTTGAATAATTACCAAAAAAATTGAGAGGTTAGACAGTTAGTTCGTTACCAATAATAAGATCATGGTTTTACAATTGCTCAAGGCAAAAACAAAAGCTCACGCATAGCTTCGTCCCTCTTGTGCCCCAATAATAAAATGGCAAGAGGTTGCCCAACTCCCCCCAAACTTATGCGATTTTAAGGAATAAACATGTCTGGAATGCGCACCCTTGGCGAGTTCATTGTTGAAAAACAGACGGACTTCCCCCACGCTAGCGGTGATCTATCATCCCTACTGTCGTCGATTCGCCTTGCGGCTAAAATCGTCAACCGCGAAATTAACGCGGCGGGCCTTGGTGATATCACCGGTGCCGTTGGTAGTGAGAACATTCAGGGCGAAGCCCAACAAAAACTGGATGTTTACGCGAACGAGAAGTTCAAAGCAGCACTTGAAGCACGTGATCAAGTGTGTGGCGTAGCAAGTGAAGAAGAAGATGAGGCGGTCGCGTTCAATAAAGAACTGAACAAAAATGCCAAATACGTGGTATTGATGGATCCACTCGATGGCTCTTCTAACATCGATGTTAACGTCTCTGTCGGAACGATTTTCTCTATCTATCGCCGCGTCTCTCCTATCGGTACCCCACCGACAGAAGAAGACTTCCTTCAACCAGGCAACAAGCAAGTCGCGGCCGGTTATGTGATTTACGGTTCATCGACCATGCTTGTCTACACCACTGGCAATGGCGTCAATGGCTTTACCTACGATCCATCGATCGGTACGTTCTGCTTGTCTCATGAGAATATGATGGTGCCAGAAGATGGCCGCATCTACTCAATTAACGAAGGTAACTACTTCCGTTTCCCAATGGGCGTGAAAAAGTACATCAAATTCTGCCAAGAGAACGAACCGAATGACGGTCGCCCGTACACGTCTCGCTACATTGGCTCTTTGGTGTCGGACTTCCACCGTAACCTACTGAAAGGGGGCATTTACCTGTACCCAAGCACGCAAAGCCACCCGAACGGCAAACTGCGTCTTCTTTATGAGTGCAACCCAATGGCGTTCATTATTGAGCAGGCGGGCGGTATTGCCTCAGACGGTGAGAAACGCATCATGGATATTGAACCCACAGAGCTGCACCAACGTGTGCCTTTCTTTGTTGGCTCAAAAAACATGGTCAAGAAAGTCGAATCTTTCCTCGCAGAATACAAAGACCAATAAGGCTCAGCTATTCTCTTCAAGGCGCTCACTGAGCGCCTTGTTTTTTATGAACTTCCATCGCTTCCCCAGTCGCTGCGCTTCACAATCGGTGTTTTCTTGACCAAGCTCTCATCGTCCGTCATTTACAAAAAACCAAGTTTAGCGGTAAGGTATTTGCCTACATATCGACCAATAACAAGGAAGCTTGCCCATGAGTCTTAATCACGTCCCTGCAGGGAAATCACTCCCGGATGACATTTATGTCGTCATCGAAATTCCGGCCAATGCCGATCCGATCAAGTACGAGGTCGACAAAGATTCTGGCGCGGTATTTGTGGACCGCTTTATGTCCGCGCCTATGTTCTATCCATGTAACTATGGCTATGTGAATCACACACTCTCTTTAGATGGTGACCCGGTTGATGTCCTAGTGCCGACCCCTTATCCCTTGATGCCAGGTAGTGTGATTCGCTGTCGCCCTGTCGGTGTATTGAAAATGACCGATGAATCAGGTGAAGATGCCAAAGTGCTCGCCGTGCCGCACAGTAAAATCTCCAAAGAGTACGAGCACATCCAAGATGTCGGTGATATTCCTGAGCTGCTCAAAGCGCAAATTACCCACTTTTTTGAGCGCTACAAAGAGCTCGAAAGCGGCAAATGGGTCAAAGTGGAGGGCTGGGAAGACGTCGCTGCCGCGCGCCAAGAGATTCTGGAGTCGTTTGAGCGCGCGAGTAAGTAATCCTCACCCAACCGCCGTGACTCATTAAATAACAGAAAACGGCCAGAGCAGCGAAACTCTGGCCGTTTTCTTTATCGGCATTCAACCATTAAAAACCCGAACCTGCCGTGGAATTACGCCCTGAGACATAGTCTTGCTGGAAGAAGGGGTCAAGACGGTCGCACACCCCATAATAGGGTTTGCCCATCACCCCAAGCATGTAGGCGTTTTGCTGACAATATTGACCGCGACCTTGCTCATACCCTGTCAAATAGGCGGCATAACGGTCGTCGTTCAAATAGCCAGCTTGATCCGCTTTGGCTAACTTGGATTGCGACAAGTTCAGTAAGCCGTTTTCACCGCGATCAACACCGAACTGATACCAATCTTGATCGACGTTAGACGTTGGCGTAGTGACAGTGGTACAGCCTGTGAGTAGCAGGGCGATACACACCCCGACGGGTGTGATGGTACGTTTCAGCGCTGACATAGGGCTCTCCTTATTGAACACTTATTCTCACCATAAAGTGGCGCTAGACGCGCTGGCACCAATCGCCCGACGCAATCAACACATCCAATTGGCTGACATCTTGGTAGAGGTAAATCCAAGCCTGACCAAACGGCGTATCTATGCGCTCTCGGCGATACTCTACCGGCACATCTTCTAGTTCATCTATACGTGCGAGCGTGACATCATCGATCAAATAGACTTCACCTGAGATCGAATCATGTCCTTCAATCACCGCCGGATAGGGCCCCAAATCATACAGCGCATAAAAGGGCGGTGTATCAAAGTGACCCAAACACTGCGAGCCAGCTAAAAAATCTTGGTTCGACTCCCCTTTGCGCAAGGTGCCATAAACAAACAATAGATGTTGCACTGCCCGCCCCTATTTCCTTTCTCTGCCTGAGTGTGTCTCAACGTCGGCTCTGTGTTAGAGCCACTATTAATCAAACTCAAATTGATAGAGCAGATCCACAGCGCTACTCACACCAGAGACCGCCTCTAAATAAAGATCCTGCATTAAGCGGTAACGCACCGTAAACTCGCCCACCGAGTCAAAAATGCCGACCCCATATTTAACCTGCAAGCCAGGGAGAATATAACCACTCACCGTGACCTGAGAATCATCACCCGAGCCCGCGGTATCCAACTGCAGATCCTGAACGCCAAAGGCTTCGCCAATTTCGCCCACCACTTTGCCGCTTTTCGCTAGGCTCAAACCAATGAGTGTGGTGGTCATCGCGTTGCCGCCTGCTTCGCCATCAATGTCTTGACCACGCAATAGATAGGATAGCGCATTCGCTTGCGGCATGGCGGGATCTGAGAAGATGGTGACCGATGGCTCATCGGCCGGTCCAGTCACTTTGACCCCGGCCGTCACGTCGTCTTGGGTGTTATCGGGATTTCGGATCGCGGTGATCTGCACATAGGGCTGATCCACTGGCCCATTCATCAAAATCTTACCTTCACTAATGACCAAATCTTGACCAAAGGAGCGATACGAACCATCGACAATGTTGATTTCACCTTGGACAAACGGACCTTTGTCTTTTTGCGCCACATTCAAGTTGCCTTTCAGTCCGCCTTCAAGCCCAAACGCCACCAGCTTGAAGTCATCGCCAATGCTGATATTAATATTGGTTTCGAGATTAAACGGCACTTCGGTGGCGTTCTCAACCGGTTGGAGATCTTTATCAAGTAACACTTGATCATCTGAGACACCAATGGCACTCGGCGGTAGCTCTTCGACGATAATACGCCCCCAAGGCAGATGAATGCTTCCATCCACGCGCGCCAATTTAGGCGAGGCCGATATCGTCATATCCGGCTGCACTTTCAGCGCCACCATAGGCGGCACATTGACCAGCAGCTCTTCAGCGTACACTCGCAGTTGCGCGTTCCAGTTACTTAGCTCACGCCACTCGGCTTCACCGGAGAGTTCCAAATCGCCATCTGGCGTGGTCAATTTTGCCGCGAGCAGCGCATCATAACCGTTGAGTTCGAGGCTCACTCGACCTGAATCCACTTCTACCGGAGAGAGCTCCCCTTTCAGCGACATCTTATCGATCAGCAGTTGCCCCTCGACTTTCGGTTGCGTTACCGCACCGCTGATGGCGAGATCGGTACTGATGGTCGATTTTAGCTCACTAAAATCGCCGATTAATGGCGCAAGAAAATCAATGTGGAACGGAGTTAACGCGAGCTTGGCGTCGATCTTGGGGTTGGCGTCCAATACGTTAGGGAGACTCACTTGGCCAGAAAGGTCGCCATTGTCGCGCACATCAATCAGCCAGTCGGCATCCAAACGGTTATTTGCTAGCGCGGCCTCCAGTGTCACCGCATGCCACGCCAAGGTGACATTTTCTTCGAGCTTTTGCGTCACTTGACCGGCAGGCATAGACACCGAGGCTTTTACTTCAGGCGGTGTCTCTGGCGACCATTTCGCCCACACATTAGCATTCACTTCAGCTTTGAGCTGAGTGGTGGGTGGGATAAAGGCATGCAGTTGATTGACATTAAACTGCGACAAAGAGAGCGCGGCTTCACCGCTTTCCCCCACTTGAATATCCTCATCCAAACACAACGCGGAATCCGACTGCAGCCAACAGTGCGCCGCAACCATCACTTGGTTACGCTCAGCGTCAAAGCCCAGTGCGGTGGTGTCAGCCAGCATCCATTCGCCCTGCAGGGTGGAGAACGATACCTCTTCTAGTTCGCCCTGCCACTTCAGCTGCGGCTCTAACGTCAATGCACCACGCAAGTCGATATGGCTCGTCACCAACTCAGATAGTAGATCTAAGCTGAGCTTATGTTGCTGTTGCGAGCCAGAAAAGGTCAGTGCGACACTCTCAATCTGCTCGCCTTGAACCGTCGCCTGCTTAACGTTCAATTGCAGATCGCCTTGCGGCACAGGCAGTGGGGTCACCTTGCCCTTGATGCTCGCGCTGCCAATTTGCGCTAAGGTTTGCCACGCTAATCGGTTGGCGTTGATGTCTAGCCCTAAGGTTGGCTCAGTCATCGCTCCACTCAACGCCACTTGCCCCAGAATCTGGCCTTTGAGATCAGGCACCGTTTTCGAAAGTTGTGGCAAGGTCAATGTCAGTAACATATCCCACTGCTTATCCAACTCGCCCTGTGCGGCAATCTTGTTAGGGCCATGAGAGAGCACTAAGCCCGACGTTTTAGCGCGAACATTGCCATCTCCTGCCGCGTCCGACGCCTCGATATCACCAGCAATATTAAGCGGATAGCCGCGCAGTAGACCATCAATGTTGAGGTCGGTGCGTTCCACACGCCAACCGCCTTGGGCCGTCAGACCGCCTGCGGTTTCAAGCGTGCCACTGATGTCACCTTCCGCTTGAGGCCACTGCAAACCGGGTTGGATATGGCTAAGGGCTAAGTTTGCGCCCCAACTCACTTGCTCTTGCCACCCCGCACGCAGTGATCCCTCAACTTCACCGCCTAACGTTTTGAGCAGAAAGTCGGTCAATTCAATCTGACCCATATCCCCCTGCCCTTTAAGCGCCAGGTCGAGCTCTGGAATGGTTTTTCCGCTCAACACCCCTTGCAGATTGAGGTGAAAACCTTGCAACGAGCCCTGGGCAGAAAACTCTGGCAACACCACACGATAATCCGACTCCCCGCTGAGCGGCCAGCTGGCATCGACATCACGCAGGTGAAGCTCAAACGGTAAATCGGGATCTAAGCTCGCTAAATTCGCTTCAATTTGGCCCAGTGCCAAACCCGATAACTCGGCGTCCAATGCCAAGTCACGCACACTGCCTTCAAGGTTAAGCGCAATAACTTGGCCATTAGCAATCGGGTCTTTCACCACAGCGTCAAGTGAAGCACTCAGCGGGTAATCACCTTTTAGGGTGACATCGGCGCGCAAGTTGGCCTCTCCTTGTGGCATATCAAGCTCCAGCGTTGCCACCTGTATCCGCGATCCACGAGCGGTCGCTGAAAGCCCTAGGTGGTTGACCACCAGCGGTGTCTCTTGCTCTAGCCTAAAGTCGTTGATGTCTAAGCGAGAAAGTTGGATTTGCAGCGGCAGGGTAATGTCCGGCAAGACGATCGGTGAGGAGGCGTCACTGTCTGGCGCGGCGCTTTGAGCCTGTGGCGCTTGAGGATCACTCGGCGCCAAAGCCACGCGAGTACCATCAAGCTGCGTTTTGCTCAATACCAGTCGGTTGCCTTGGAAGCTTATTCCAGACGAGAAACGCTGCCATGCGATCTGGTTGCCCAAAATATCCAGATGGATATTGGACAGCGCAATGCGGCTGATTTGAATAGGTACAGGCGCGGTGATCGCCGTCAGTGGCTCACCCTCTTCCTCTGCGGCGGCGGGCTCTTCACTGCTCGGCAGCGTCGGCATGTGAAAGTCCAATCCATCCATCGCTATCTCATCAATACAGACCGACGGCTCAGTAAAACAGTTGGGATTGATCGCTAACGTGAGTTTGTTGGCGGCAACATCAAGAGATAAATCCTCATCCACATAGCGCACTTGATGGAGACTAAAACGTGGAAAGAGCGCTCCACTGTGCCCTTCGATCGTCAACTGCGGCACAAACACATTCGCCGCCCAGACCAACACATTGAGCCCAGGATTGGTAAAGAGGATGACCCCGACAAGCACCAGCAGCACAGTAAGCAGCCCTGTCGTCAGTACCGTTAGCCATTTTGTCCAAGTGAGAATGCGCTTTTTCATAGATCAGGCCCCAGAGTAAAATGGACACGGAACTCATCGCCCGGATCCGCATCCAATCCCCAAGCAAAATCCAGTCTCACAGGCCCAACCGGCGACGCCCAGCGAACGCCAAAACCCGTCCCCCGTTTGAAATCGGGTGTGTCATTAAACGCATCACCGTAGTCGAAAAACAGCGCGCCCCACCAGTTGCCGTGCACGCGATATTGATACTCTAAAGTGGAGGTAGCAATGTACTTGGCACCAGTCAGGGCGCCACTTTCATCCACGGGAGAGACCGACTCATACCCGTAGCCGCGCAGATTATTGTCACCACCGGCAAAGAAACGCAGTGACGGCGACAGCTTGTCAAACTCTTCGGCGATGTTCGCCCCGCCATCCACACGTAAAATGCCGCGATGGTTCTGACCAATGCCACGAATCCAGGTGGTACCGCCCATAATGCGCGTCACACGCGTTTCGGAAATCACGCTCGGGTCGCCATACTCTATGGTGACGCTTTGTCTGTCCCCCCACATGGGCATAGTGCCGCCACGAACACGGCTGCGTGAGAAGGAGATGCCCGGTAGGAGGAAGTGTCCGGTATCGTCTTGCAAGCCTTGCTCGTAACTTTCGAGCAAATAGCGCACATACACGGTTCGGTGCCAGCCGCTGTCAAGCACCCAATGGCGTTCAACGGATAAGTTGGACTCGAGACTTTGCGTATCGCGCTGGTCGAGGTTTTTCATCCCATACTGAATCCGGTAGTACTCATTGAGCGCGTCTTGCAGCGGAATTTTATAGCCTGCGGTGATGGTCTGCTCTGGAATCGACAAAGAGAAACTGCTGTCAAAGCTGTGGCCCTTGTCATTCACCCAAGGCTTTTTCCATTTGAGCGTGCCGCGCACGCCCACGTCAGTCGAGTAGCCAATACCCGTCTCGATTTGATTGCGCGCTTGCGGGGCGAGTGACACTTTCATCGGCAGTTCACGAGTTTGACCTAGGTAACTCAGATCAGGCTCGACAAACACCGATGAAAACCAATCGGTATTGGAGAGATTTTGGTTGTATTCCCCCACTTTGGAGACCAAATAGGGCTCGCCCTCTTCATAGGGAGATAAGGACGCCACACGGTCCTCGCGGATTTGGCTGCCGCTAATAGTATTTCGACCAAACGCGTAGCGCATGCCACTGTCGTAGTAGAGGCGGATAAAAGCTTGATTCAACTCAGGGGCAATCTCTAGGCGGCTGACTTGATAATCGCCTTCAAAGTAGCCTTTGCGCAGCGCTAAATTGCGAATCCCAGATTTCAGCGCGTCGTATTGGCTGTGATTGAGCCTAGCACCTTCGACCAAACCGCTTTGGGCAATCAAGGCGTTGAAGTCGGCATCATTGGCCGCTTCACCAGCGATTTGGATATCAACTTTCTCAATCAAGATCGGCTCGCCGGGCTGCACCGTAACGCTCAGCTCTGTGCTCTCTTTTCCGACTTGAAACGTAAACTCTGGGTGATAATAACCAAGCGCATTCAACGCCTCGGTGATGGTGCGCTCGAGACGAGCTTGAAAGCGAAGACCGGTGCTGTATTCCTTTTCGGGGATCGAAGATAAATACGCCTCGACGTTATCTTCTAACTCGCCGTCCAAACCAAGAATCGACAAAGAGACCTCTTGCGCGAGTGCCCCTGTAGAGAGAAAGAGCGTTAACAGTGCTGGTAAAGAGGTTCTTATCATGCTTAATTAGGTACCCAAACGTAATGACCAAAATAATAGCGCCAGTGAATTCATAAGTCTGTACGAAAACAGCAGATAAGCGGCTCTATTTTCAAATAACTGACAAAGGACAATTCAATGGCAGGCAAACAGACCATGATCGACCCCAATCTTGCCCTACCCGGTCGAGAAACACCAATGGTCATCAACCCCACTCACTTCGTCAATCAATCCAATATGACCGCGCCAGCGCCACAAGGTTGCGAGGAAGTATTGATCGGCATGGGATGTTTCTGGGGCGCCGAACGCCTGTTTTGGCAACTTGATGGCGTGATCACCACCTCGGTCGGCTACTCCGGTGGTTTTACTCCCAACCCCACTTACGATGAAGTGTGTACCGGCAACACTGGCCACACTGAAGTGGTACGCGTGGTGTTTGATCCCAGTCGCTTAAGCTTTGACGCCTTATTGGAGAAATTCTGGGAGCGTCACGACCCGACTCAAGGCATGCGTCAAGGCAATGATATCGGCACTCAGTATCGCTCGGCACTCTACGTATTTAGCGATGAACAATACCAAACCGCCATCGCCTCAAAAGCGCGCTACGAAGCATTGCTCGGCGATCAGTTTGGCGCCATTACCACCGACATTTTACCCGCGGGTGCCTACTATCTCGCCGAGGAGTATCACCAGCAATATTTAGCCAAAAACCCAGACGGCTATTGTGGACTAGGTGGAACGGGCGTCTGCTTTATCTAAGTGGCGAATTTTGCCTCATTCACATTTTCAAGGGTAGGAATAAGGACAATTCCTACCCTTTGTCTATTTAGGGTATATACTTTTTCCGCAACCATAAAAGGAAGAACATAATGAAAAACAAAACCCTACTCGCTCTCATGCTGGCTTGCTCTCCAGCGCTCTCCTTTGCACACAACCTGACGGTTGGCCAAGCCGTACCCGCGGTGGACGTCAGCAGTCACGGTGAAATTTTGCTTGATGGTGACCAAACCCGCTTTGCCCCTTGGTCATCGGCTGACCTGGTGGGCAAGGTCAGAGTGATCCAAGCGATCGCGGGTCGTAGCAGCGCCAAAGAGATGAACGCCCCACTGATGGCGGCCATTACGGCGGCAAAATTTCCAGAGGATCAGTATCAAACGACCTCAATCATTAACCAAGATGATGCGATTTGGGGGACGGGCTCTTTCGTCAAATCCTCGGCTGAAGACAGCAAGCAGTCCTTTCCTTGGTCTTCCATGGTGTTAGATGAAGAAGGGGCAGTGGCCAACGCATGGGCACTGGCAGAGAAATCGTCGGCGATCATAGTGCAAGACAAGCAAGGCCAAGTACTGTTTGTCAAAGAAGGCACTCTCTCTGAGACTGAGATTGAGACGGTACTCAATCTTGTGCGTGACAATCTGTAATACAGTTTCGATTGTTCGGCTGACAGGAGTTGTTATATTATAACAGCTCCTGTTTGCTTTTGATGATGTGCCGATAATGCGATTGTTCTTCTCGACGCCACACCGAACTCTGATCGTGTTCACCACGATCTTGCTGACCTTATGGCTCAGCTTCGCGTCTGTGGAACACGCCTTAGATCATCACCCTGATCACCACGCCCATCATCAATGCGAGCTGTTTCACGCTTTGCATCACGGCATCATGGCCGCGCTGCTTATCGTTGTCCTGTTACCCAGCCGCTTTTCGGTATTGACGGCGCTGCCTCGTTACTCTCGTCAACTCGGCACCTTTGCGTACCTAGCTCGCTCGCCACCCACCTTAGGTTCATGCACCTTTTAACGCCCGATGTTGGGCAAACCTTTAATGAATCATCACAGGAATTAACATGAACACATTCACACCAATCGCACTGGGTATGACGCTTGCTTTCTCAACCACCACCTTTGCCGAAGAGACATTTCGTCAGCACGATGCCCACGTCCATGGTCAAGTGGAGTTTAATATTGCCCAAGACGGCAAAGAGCTATTGATCGAAATTACCGCTCCCGGCGCCGATGTCGTCGGTTTTGAACACGCACCAAACACCGATGAGCAAAAAGAGACGCTAAGCCGCGCCGTCACCACACTCAACGATGCAAGCACCATTTTCACGCTGGCCTCACAGGCCAACTGTCGCCTTGAGCATCGCTCTGTCTCTCATACGCTCGGTGAAGAGGGGCACGATGACCACGATCATGATTCACACGATCATGACTCACACGACCACGACAGCCATGACCATGATAAGCACGATCATGACTCGCACGACCACGACAGCCATGACCATGATAAGCACGATCATGACTCGCACGACCACGACAGCCATGACCATGATAAGCACGATCATGACTCACACGATCACGAGTCGCACGGTGGTCACGGTGAATTCACCATCGAGTACCACTATGAGTGTGAAAGCATTCAAGCGCTTAACAGCATCGACACGCAATGGTTTAACCACTTCCCATCAACGGAAGCGATCAGCGTGAACCTATTGACCGATCAAACGCAAGCCGCATTGAAACTCGGTCAAGGTCAAACTCGTATTGCATTTTAATCGTTGATGTTTAAGCATTAACCCTCATTCGCGGCCCAACTGTTGGGCCGCCCCTTCAAGCTCAAGGACTCTTCATGGCGACAAAAGAAGCGCATCCCGTTGTCGAGTTAAACCAAGTAAATTACACCTGGCCTGGCAACAGTGAGCCAACATTAGTCATCCCGTCGTTAACCGTGAATCGCGGCGAACATCTGTTTATCAAAGGCCCAAGTGGCTGCGGGAAATCAACTCTGCTTGGCTTACTCACTGGCATCAATAGCACCTCAAATGGTCAAGTTCGAGTTCTTGGCCATGATCTGTCTGCCCTTTCAGGCAGTGCTCGTGACCGTTTTCGCGCCGACCAAATAGGCTACATCTTCCAGCAGTTCAATTTGCTGCCCTATTTGAGCGTACTGGAAAATGTCATGCTGCCGTGCCAGTTTTCAGCGCTAAGACGCAGCCAAGTAACCCCATCATTGCAAGAGAACGCCAAACAGCTATTGGATAAATTACGTCTGCCACAGGCACTGATCAATAAACCTGTGGTTGAACTGAGTATTGGTCAGCAGCAACGCGTCGCAGCCGCTAGAGCCTTGATCGGTCAGCCACAAATTATTATTGCCGATGAGCCGACCTCTGCGCTCGATTACAACAACCGCAGCGCTTTTATTGAACTGTTGCTTGAGCAAGTCAACCACGCCAACTCTACCCTGCTGTTTGTGAGTCATGACCCGACCTTAGAAGCGCAATTTGATCGCACGCTCGACTTACAACAGATCAATCAAGCAGGAGCCCAGGTATGACCCCGACTCTCAGCCTTGCGTTTAAAAGTGTACGCAACCGAAAAATGACGGCCATCTTGACCATTTTGACCGTGGCCATTTCCGTCGTGCTGCTACTGGGTGTCGAGCGGATTCGAACCCAAGCCAAATCCAGCTTTGCCAACACTATCTCGGGCACAGATTTGATTGTTGGTGGACGCTCTGGGCAGGTCAATCTGCTGCTTTACTCCGTGTTTCGCATTGGCAATGCGACCAATAATATCGATTGGCAAAGTTACCAAGAATTTAGCCAACATCGCGCGGTCGACTGGGCCATTCCTATCTCGCTAGGTGACTCGCACCGAGGTTTTCGCGTGATGGGCACCAACCACAGCTATTTTGAACACTATCGATACGGACAAAAGCAGCCGCTGGTCATCAAGCAAGGGCGCGAGTTTGAATCCTTACTGGAAGCCGTGATTGGCGCCGATGTGGCCAAAGAGCTTGACTATAAAGTTGGTGAAGAGATCATCATTGCGCATGGCATCAGTGACGTAGCGTTTAACCGTCATGAGAATGCCCCTTTTACTGTCGTCGGTGTTTTAGCGCCTACTGGCACACCCGTAGACAAAACGGTGCATGTCTCGCTAGAGGCGATTGAAGCCATTCATGTGGGATGGGAAAGCGGCGCCAATATGGGCAACAACCCAGACGCGGATCAGTTGGCCAGCATGGACTTCCAGCCGAAACAAATCACCGCGATGCTGATCGGGCTAAAGTCTAAAATTCAGACCTTCAGCTTGCAGCGTGCCATCAACACCTACCCAAAAGAGCCGCTCAGCGCGATCATGCCGGGGATCGCTCTGCATGAGTTGTGGAGCATGATGTCAGTCGCCGAGCAAGCGCTGATGGCCGTCTCTGGCTTTGTGGTGGTCGCCGGGTTATTGGGGATGCTGTCGAGCCTGTTAACCAGCTTACAAGAGCGCCGCCGAGAGATGGCGATTCTCCGCGCGATGGGCGCAAGACCGCGCCATGTCTTTAGTTTGCTGATCTTAGAAGCCAGTACGCTGACGTTCATCGGCATCTTAACCGGCACCGCTTTCTTGTATCTCGCGCTCGCCATTGCCGCACCGATTATCCAACAAAGCTATGGCATCAACCTACAAATGCAGATATTGTCCCAGTATGAACTGATGCTACTTGGTGCTGTTCAACTGGCGGGAACCGTCATTGGCTTTATCCCCGCGTTGCGCGCCTACAGGCAATCTCTCAGTGATGGAATGACAATTAGAGTGTAATTATGACCAAAATCGTTTCTATATTTATGCTGGTAATGAGCATGGTAATGACCAGCTTTTTCAGCCACGCCTCGGAGCCATTAACCTTAGAGTGGATCGATCTCGTACCAGAGAATGAACGCAACCAGTTTGACTCATTCGGTATGCCGGATCCAAACGTAGACCACTCAGGTGGCACGATGGAGCAATCAAAGATTGGCGGCGTGCGCCAAGATCTTAACGGCAGCACAGTGCGAATCCCTGGCTTTGTCATTCCTTTAGAAGGGGATGCAGAGAAGGTCACCGAATTCTTGCTTGTACCTTACTTTGGTGCCTGTATTCACGTACCGCCACCGCCACCAAACCAGATCATTTACGTGAAGTTCCCTCAAGGGGCACCAGTGCAACAGCTGTGGGACGTGATTTATGTGGTGGGTACGCTCAAGACAGAAACCATGAGTCATGAGCTGGCCGAAACGGGTTACCTGATTGAAGGCACCGCGATTACTGAGTACGACGATCAGTAACCCCTCGAATCCATTAACAATAAAGCAACCTGTTAAACGCCCAGCTTAGGTCAGATATCGAGAGAGATACGCTAGGATCCCGAGATAAGTCAGGAGTAAAAAGGCGATTAGCAGGTGCTTTTTCAGTTTTTCATCACTTGAAAACTTCATAAAGCCCTCCAAAACAATAGCAACAATTTTAACAACTTATTATCATTCGTGATAGTGATATTTTTATAATCTTATTCGGATAAGCATCACACTCTATGGCGGGTAGCATCCGGCATCGGCGTGCAATATGATTTAATAACGATATGACTGCTAAGGAATATCATCATGTCTGAGCCAAATAAGCCGGTTGTGATTGAGCACGACGCCACCCACACCCATAAGCAAGAAAAAAAATCCAGCTACGTCAAAGACAGCGCCAGCCGTATTCTCACCATCGCCCAGCAATATGGGTTGGATGCCATGCTGCAAGCGCAAACGCCGGAAAAAACGGCGCTCGAACGCGCTTTGGTGCGCGAGCGTAAACGCAAAGAGCTCAGACAGAAAAACCTTGAGCAGATCCTAAAGCTTGCTCACACCTCATGTAAGAATGAAACCGCAGGCGATCCTGACCAAGATTGGTTGTATCGATTCTTCGATATGGCGCAAGAGGTGCACAACAGCGCTATGCAACGTTTGTGGGCTCAGGTGCTGAAGCGTGAAGTCACCAACCCTGGCTCCACGTCGATGAAAGCCCTAAAAGTGCTGCAAGATATGACGCCTAAAGAGGCGCAGATCTTACAACGCGCATCCTCACTGGCGTGCAGTTTTGGCGGAGACAACAGCCGCAAGCTCTTGATCGGTTACCGCGCCCAAGGGGGCATTTTTAGTTTTGGCAAGCGAAATACCACCAACAACATCAATGTCGGCAACTTCCAACTCCCCTATTCGAGTTTATTGGTGTTGTTTGAACTGGGGCTGATGCACTCAGCAGAGCTCGAATCGGGAGAGATTGAGCTCGACTCACCACTGGCGTTGACCTACCAAGGCAAACAACTCTTGTTGCAAGCGCACAGCAAAGGCGTGAGACTGCTCTACTATCGTTTTAGCCCTACCGGCAACGAACTGTGCAAACTGCTGGGGAATAAGCCCAACACCCAGTATTACGATCAGCTGTTGGCGCTCCTCAATCAGAAATTTAGTGCCAATACCGACGCGTCAAGCTCCTCCATTCACCACACGGTGTAGTGGCCGACAAACAAAATCAGACGATAAAAAAACGCCAGCGACAATCGCTGGCGTTTTCATACTTGGCGGTCAACAGCCGATCATTACGCTTTCAGTGCTTTGAACGCGTTGATCAAGCCATTGGTCGAGCTATCGTGAGAGCTCACTGGCGCGTCATCGCCTAGCTCAGGTAGGATCTGGTTCGCCAACTGTTTACCGAGCTCCACACCCCATTGGTCAAAGCTGAAGATGTTCCAAATCACGCCTTGAACAAAGATCTTGTGCTCGTACATCGCAATCAATTGACCCAATGTGCGTGGAGTGATCTGCTTAACTAAGATGGAGTTCGTTGGGCGGTTACCTTCAAACACTTTGAATGGCACCAGTGCTTCCACTTCCTGCTCCGTTTTGCCTGCCGCCAAGAACTCCGCTTTCACTGTCTCTGCAGATTTACCAAACGCAAGTGCTTCAGTCTGAGCAAAGAAGTTCGACATCAATTTCTGATGGTGATCGCCAGTTGGGTTGTGGCTCAACGCTGGCGCGATGAAATCCGATGGGATCAACTTAGTGCCTTGGTGAATCAACTGGTAGAACGCGTGCTGACCATTGGTTCCTGGCTCACCCCAAATGATAGGGCCCGTTTGGTAAGTCACAGCATCACCGTTGCGATCGACAAACTTACCGTTGGATTCCATGTTACCTTGCTGGAAGTACGCCGCGAAGCGGTGCATGTACTGATCGTATGGCAAAATAGCTTCCGACTCTGCGCCGTGGAAGTTGTTATACCAAATACCGATCAACGCCATGATCACTGGGATGTTGCTCTCAAGCTCTGTCGACTTGAAGTGGTTGTCCATCTCATGAGCACCGGTCAGTAGCTCGATGAAGTTGTCGTAACCGACACCCAATACAATCGACAAACCGATCGCAGACCACAGTGAGTAACGACCGCCGACCCAGTCCCAGAACTCAAACATGTTGTCGGTATCAATACCGAACTCTGACACTGCGCTAGCGTTAGTCGACAAGGCCGCAAAGTGCTTAGCTACGTGCGCTTCATCACCGGCTGATGCTAAGAACCAATCACGAGCAGAGTGCGCATTAGTCATGGTTTCTTGCGTGGTGAAGGTTTTCGATGCCACAAGGAAGAGTGTGGTTTCTGGGTTTACTTTCTTCAACGTTTCAGCGATGTGAGTGCCATCAACGTTAGAGACAAAGTGCATGTTGAGGTGTGTTTTGTACGGCGCGAGCGCTTCAGTCACCATGTATGGGCCTAGGTCAGAGCCGCCGATACCAATGTTCACGACATCGGTGATGGCTTTGCCTGTGTAGCCTTTCCACTCACCGCCAATCACACGCTCAGAGAACGATTTCATCTTCTCTAGAACCGCGTTCACCGCTGGCATCACATCTTCACCATTGACCATGATTGGCGTGTTGCTGCGATTACGCAACGCCACGTGCAGAACGCTGCGGCCTTCGGTTTGGTTGATGGTGTAACCACTGAACATGGCCTCAATCGCGGACGCCAGATCCGTTTCTTGCGCCAAAGCAAACAGATGCTTTAACGTCTCTTCATTGATGAGGTTTTTTGAGTAGTCGACAAGCATATCGTCGCCAAAGCGAGTAGAAAATTTGTCAAAGCGCGCTGGGTCTTGTGCGAAGAGCGCTTTAAGATCCATATCTTGCGCGGATTCAAAATGTGCAGTGAGTGCTTTCCAAGCGGATGTCTGCGTTGGATTGATAGTTTTCAACATGGTCGTTATCCCGATGTTACAGTCCGTTTTTATTCCATTCAGTCTAGCGAAAACTGGTGGAATCCCCGAATTTGAAGATGAAGAATAATTGTAATTTTTTTTCAGTTGCTCATTATGACCTAGGGTACCCTCACTCTCTTTGAGTTAGGTCACGTTACCCGCTTCAAAACCGAGCAACTGCGTCGTTGCACGTGGAATAATAGCATTGATTTTGGTGATGCTGCACCGTTAATCACTGCACTAACCCTAAGCAATTTTGCCAACGGGTTTGTCTAGATAAGGAGTCTTTATGTGGTCTCAGGCCCAAGTACAATTGCGCGCGAAACCGCGCGGGTTTCATCTCATTACCGATGAAATTGAGCAACAATTGCCACAAATTCAATCGATTTCTGTCGGTTTATTACAGCTATTCATCCAACATACGTCCGCAAGTCTTACCCTCAATGAGAACGCCGATCCTACCGTGCGCAGCGATATGGAAGCGCACTTTAATCACTTTGTGCCACAAAACGCGCCTTACTACCGTCATACTTATGAAGGTGATGATGATATGCCCGCGCACATTAAAGCGTCGATTCTCGGTGCCAGTGTCATGATTCCGATTCGACAAGGTCGATTAGCACTGGGCACATGGCAGGGGATTTATCTGGGTGAACACCGAGACAACGGTGGGACACGAACCATTATGGCCACCCTGCAAGGAGAGTAGAGCCCATCGGTGTGATTAGAACGGCTGATTGATCATCACGCGAAACGTGCCTTCTTCCGCTCCTTTCGCGATTTCGGCGCGAACGACCACGCCTTCGACCTGAAGCCTCACTGCTCCGCCAAGGTTCCACTGCATATCTGAGTGGAGCGTGGCTAAATCAAACTCATCAGCCACACGACCGGCTTCGGCAAACAGTACCCACTGCCACCAAGGCAGATCGTAATAATTAAGAACGGGCACACTCTCTAGCGGCTGCCAATCGGGTAAGACACGATACTCCATCGAGTAGTGCAGCGCCGAGCGACCGTGATACCGCCCAGCGGTAAAGCCTCGTAGGCGATATAAACCGCCGAGTCGCGCCTGAAGTTGCTCTGGCGGTCTCGCACAACCCTCACAGGCATCCCAGGTCGGCGTGTCTGCGGCATAGACATCAAACGCCAGCACTTGCTGATCAAACCAACTGCCCAAAGGGCCAAGGGCAACATACTGGCTGTTCTGCGCTTCCCACTTTATCCAGCTATCGCTAAGACGCTGCTCTGTGCCCATGCTGATCGTGAACGCCAAGTGTGAGCCTTTCGTTGGGTTGCGGACACTGTCTCTGTTATCCCAATTTAGGCTCACTTCAACGCCAGTGGCTTTCTCTGCCTGAGTGTAGACATCCAGTTGACGCTCTGAGTAAAACGGCGTCACGCTGATGGAAGTGACGCCAGAGTCGTACGGTGAGGCGGTGCTGACCGGACGTGATGGCGCAAACACACCACTCATGCCTTGCTGTGAAACCAGCCCCCAAGGGAGCAAATATTTAAACTCGAATTGGTAGTTCTGCTCATCACCGTTGGTGATGGTGCTGCCCCCCGTAGGCGACGCATTGCTCCCCTGCTCTCCAAGGTAATAAGGGTTGTCATTAAAGCGCGCTTGGTACATCTGCGTACTGACCAGCCAATGGGGGGAGAGTGCGTAATTGAACGCCGCAACATAACCAAGATAACTGGCTTTATCAGAGTACAACCCCATGCCAAAGAGCACGGTTTGCGGTTGCCCTACGCCTTTCGCCACCCCAGCAACACCGAAGGTATTGCCGAGCGTTTCGGTACTAAAATAAAAGGGCAAAAACGCAGAATCTTTCTCGCCGCTGTGGCAGAAGGTAGCGATAAAAAAGCTGGCCACTAGGGCCAGCATTCGCAGTTTATTCATAGCTTTGCAGAGACTTTTGGTAATCCATCTCAACGCGCGAAGTGAGCTTAGTCACCAGTTCATAAGCAATAGTGCCAATGTGGGAAGCCACCTCTTCAGAGGGTAAATCTTGCCCCCAAAGAATCGCTTCATCACCCACTTTGTCTTGTGCGTCACCGCCAAGATCGACCGTCAGCATATCCATCGACACTCTACCGACAATCGGCACTCTGCGGCCATTGACCAGTACTGGGGTGCCATTGGGCGCGGTTCTAGGGTAGCCATCGCCGTAACCAATCGCTATCACGCCGACTTTGGTGTCTTGCGCGCAAGTCCATGTGCCGCCGTAACCGACCTTTTCCCCTTGCTTCACATCTCGAACCGCAATGAGGTGAGATTTTAACGTCATCACTGGCTGATAGCCGAGATCCGCCGCGCTTTGATCATTAAATGGCGACACACCATACATGATGATGCCGGGTCTCACCCACTCTAACTGGCTCTCTGGCCAAGCCAGTAAACCCGCAGACGCGGCGAGAGAACGCTCACCTTCACAACCTTGCGTCAAAGAGAGAAACAGCTCGGTTTGCTCTTGCGTGGTGCTGCTTTCCAGCTCATCAGCGCAGCCAAAATGACTCATGTAACGCAGCGGCTTCGCCACATTCGGGCAGCGCTTCAAACGGGCAACAAACGTTTCGTATTGCTCTGGCCTGACACCTAAGCGATGCATACCGCTGTCGACTTTCAGCCAAACCACAACAGGAGTATCCAACTCGGCATCTTCTAATGCTTGAAGCTGCTCTTCACAGTGCACCACCGTTTGGATGTTGTTGGTGACTAATACAGGTAAATCCCCTGGCGAATAAAAGCCTTCGAGAAGGAGGATAGGTTTCACCACACCACAAGCGCGAAGCCCCAGCGCCTCTTCAATGCGCGCGACGCCAAACGCGTCCGCACCTTCAGCGTGCTTGGCAACGTGACGAAGTCCATGCCCGTATCCGTTCGCTTTCACCACGGCCATGATTTTGCTGCTCGGCGCTTGGTGTTTAATGCGAGCCAAATTGTGTTTCAGCGCATCCAAATTAATCGATGCGGTTGCCGCTTTCATGTAACTCATCGATTATTCATCATCCATATCAAACGCAGGACCCGCGTAATTGTCAAAGCGCGACCATTGACCTTGGAAGGTCAGTCGCACTGAACCAATCGGACCGTTACGCTGCTTACCCAAGATAATCTCTGCGGTCCCTTTCATCGGGCTATCTGGGTTGTACACCTCGTCACGGTAGATGAACATGATCAAGTCGGCGTCCTGCTCGATAGAGCCCGATTCACGCAGATCCGAGTTCACCGGACGTTTATCGGCTCGTTGCTCCAAGGAACGGTTCAACTGAGACAGCGCCACCACAGGGACATTGAGCTCTTTGGCCAACGCTTTCAATGAGCGAGAGATTTCGGCAATTTCCAACGTCCGATTATCCGACATCGCAGGAACGCGCATGAGCTGAAGGTAGTCGACCATGATCATCGACAGACCGCCATGATCGCGAGCCACACGACGAGCGCGCGAGCGCACTTCCGTCGGTGTCAAACCTGAGCTGTCATCGATGTACATGTTCTTCTTCTCCATGAGAATCCCCATGGTCGATGAGATACGCGCCCAGTCTTCATCATCCAACTGACCGGTACGAATTTTCGTTTGATCAACACGCGACAACGAGGCGAGCATACGCATCATGATCTGTTCCGCGGGCATCTCAAGAGAGAAGATCAGCACGGGCTTGTCTTGCTCCATCGCCGCGGTCTCACATAAGTTCATCGCAAAGGTGGTTTTACCCATCGATGGACGCGCTGCGACAATGACCAAATCAGAGCCCTGTAGACCCGCGGTTTTCTTGTTGAGATCGGTAAAGCCCGTGTTGACACCAGTCACGCCGTCTTGCGGCGTTTTGTACAACAGTTCGATACGTTCGAGGGTTTTTTCCAGAATGTTGTCGACGTTCTGCGGACCTTCATTCTCATTGGTGCGCGACTCGGCAATGGCAAATACTTTACTCTCAGCCAAGTCGAGCAGATCTTCTGAGCTGCGTCCTTGTGGATCGTAGCCGGCATCGGCAATCTCATTGGCGACACCGATCAAGTCACGAACCAGTGCGCGCTCAGCCACAATGTCAGCGTACGCATTGATGTTCGCCGCACTCGGGGTGTTTTTGACTAAGTCCGCCAGATAAGCAAAGCCGCCTACTTCATCAAGCTGTTCGCGCTGCTCTAAAAATTCTGACAAGGTGATGAGATCAAGCGGCTTGTTGTCTTCCAAAATGGCTTGTACCGCTTGAAACACTAAACGGTGAGGTCGACTGTAGAAATCTTTGGCGACCACACGCTCAGAGACGGTATCCCAACGCTCGTTATCCAACAGCAAGCCACCAATGACCGACTGCTCGGCTTCTAATGAGTGCGGTGGGACTTTGATGGCATCGACTTGGGCGTCTCGTGGTTTAAGGTTCCGATTCTCTACTTTGCTCTGGGCCATGATTTCACTCAACAACTTGTTCCTGACCGAACATTATAACGAGAATCATCGCTATGTCTCCCGTTTCAAGCGAGGAACAACGATCCGATTTGAGTTTTGACTCCGCCCTGACCAAGTCAATACAAAGCCTGTTTATTATTGCGCCCTGTTATTTTTCGACCGAGAGGTACTGAGTGTCAAAACTTTGGTTATTGTGCGTGGGGTTAATAGGCTCGTCCTTGGCCTACGCAGATAGTACGGATCAAAGTGAAATGGATATCCAAGTACCTTCCCCCTGGGATACAGAGGTCGAATTCGGCTATCAAGCACATAAGGGCAACTCCGACTCCGAATCGCTCAACTCTCGTTTAAGTGCCGAGTACATTAAAGGTCGCTACCGTACCAGCGGAGAGTGGAAATACTACCTGCTCTACAAAGATGGGACAGAAGACAAGCGGCAGTCCACCTACACTATGCAAGGTGACTATAAACTTGGGCCCAAGACCTACCTCTATTCGAGTTATAAAGGGGTCAACTCAAAGTACACCGCGTACTACAAAGATCACACGCTTTCGGGAGGGCTCGGTTATCAGTTATCAAACACGGATGACTTCTTGCTTGAAGTCGAAGTCGGTCCGGGTTATCGCTACCAAGAACCCAACCTAGATGAAATTGATGATGACGATATCATCTTTCCCAACATTGTGAGGGAAGCGATTTTTCGTGGCAACATCAACAGCAGTTGGCAAGTGCTTGAAAACCTACGTCTCTCCGCGGACGTGACTTGGGTTAGCGGCCACAGTAACACCCGAACCGATACCGACATCAGTGTCACCAACAACATCACTGAGGATATTGCGCTTAAACTCACTCACAATCGCCAATATCACGATAAGGTTCCAGAAGGGCTAAGCAAAGCTGATAGTATGTTTTCGGTCAACTTGCTGTTTGTGTTCTAAATGAAAGAAGAACCCTGAGCAAAATAGCAGACATAAAAAAACACCAGCCGAGGCTGGTGTTTTGCTATTCGTCTTAAGGCTGAATTACTCAGCTGGTACAACTTGTAGGTTGATAGCAGCAAATACTTCAGAGTGAAGTTGGATGCTGATTTCAAACTCACCAGTAGTACGTAGAGCACCTTCAGGAAGGCGAACTTCGCTCTTAGCTACTTCAACGCCAGCTGCAGTGATTGCATCAGCGATGTCACGAGTACCGATAGAACCGAATAGTTTACCTTCGTCACCAGCTTTAGAAGCGATAACGACCGCTTCTAGTGCGTTCACTTTCTCAGCGCGAGCTTCTGCAGCAGCAAGTTGCTCTGCAACTTTTGCTTCTAGCTCAGCACGACGAGCTTCGAACATCTCAACGTTAGTCTTAGTTGCCATAACTGCTTTACCTTGTGGGATAAGGAAGTTACGAGCGTAGCCAGATTTAACGTTTGCAGTGTCACCAAGACCACCTAGGTTACCGATTTTATCAAGTAGAATAACTTGCATTGCTTAATCCTCTTTCTTAATAAAACGACCGATTACTGATGCTTGTCAGTGTACGGAAGTAAAGCTAGGTAGCGTGAACGCTTAATAGCGCGAGCTAGTTGACGTTGGTATTTAGCGCTTGTACCAGTGATACGGCTAGGAACGATTTTACCAGCTTCAGTGATGTAGTTTTTAAGAGTTGCTACGTCTTTGTAATCAATCTCTTGTACGCCTTCTGCAGTGAAACGGCAGAATTTACGACGACGGAAGAAACGAGCCATGGGCTATCTCCTGATCTTAAATTTGAGTAATGTTGTCGGCATGTAACACTAATTTCCCAAAGCCATTTCGGCCGGTTTGATAAGCGACAAAACCACTTACCTTAATGTTACTGCCTTGTACTAAATTCTGAGTCAATGCTTGTGACCTTTGCCCACTGATCACGACCGGTAGACGACAATAGACTTGTCTCGGTAGGTCAGCTTCAATCATGGTCGAGCGATGCTCTAACCAAAACCGACAGTGTTCAATACCACTTGGGCTTTTACTTCGAATGGGAGGCTTAGCAATGGTGCCACTGAGCTCCATTCGATTGGTCATAAGTGAAATTACTCAGCCGCTGCTTCTGGCTTAGCTTCAGCACGCTCTTCGCGACGAGGAGCACGCTCTTCTTTCTGCTTAAGCATGATAGATTGCTCAGTGATAGCCGCTTTAGTACGCATGATCATGTTACGTAGAACTGCATCGTTGAAACGGAAAGCAGTTTCTAGCTCATCAATAACAGCTTGATCAGCTTCCACGTTCATTAGAACGTAGTGAGCTTTGTGAAGCTTGTTGATTGGGTAAGCCAGTTGACGGCGGCCCCAGTCTTCTAGACGGTGGATAGTACCGCCAGCTTCAGTGATTGAACCAGTGTAACGCTCGATCATGCCAGCAACTTGCTCGCTTTGATCTGGGTGCACCATGAATACGATTTCGTAATGACGCATGGGTTGCTCCTTACGGATTATTCAGCTTCCACAATTGGCTCAGTCGTCCAGAGGAAGCAAGGAACTAAAGATAATTGACTGAGATTTAAGGAGCCGGAATAGTACAGAAAGAAAGCAGTTTAATCAAGAGAAAAGATGAGTTAGGTATGACAAACTTGGCTAGGTTGCCGAGTGTGCGTTGTAGGCAACGCGTACACTCAGCTTCGGTAGTGACGTTAGTGAAACGTTAGTTAATCTTCATCAACAAATTGCGCTTGGAGATAGTTTTCGATACCGGTCATATCAATCAATCCAAGTTGCGTTTCAAGCCAATCCACGTGTTCTTCTTCATCTTCTAGGATTTCTTGGAACAGATCGCGAGAGACGTAGTCTCGAATGTCTTCCGCATAGGCGATGGCGTCTTTCAAATCCGGTATGGCCATCAGCTCTAACTTCAGATCGCATTCGAGCATTTCTTTGGTGTCTTCCCCGATCATCAACTTACCGAGGTCTTGAAGATTAGGAATGCCCTCTAGAAATAAAATGCGCTCGATGAGATGGTCGGCGTGTTTCATCTCGTCGATAGACTCATGGTACTCTTTGTCTGCGAGGTGCTTTAGCCCCCAGTCCTTGTACATACGAGCATGAAGAAAGTATTGGTTGATGGCAACGAGTTCATTGCCGAGAATTTTGTTGAGATGCTGGATAATAATTGGATCGCCTTTCATGACAGAAGCCCTCCTCTTTGGCTCTTTTAACTGTAGAACCAAATGAGAAGGTGTCAAAAAAGTCGACACATTTTTAGCTAGTGGATTAGCTAGCTTGTTTAAACAGATTCACTGCCGATTCGTTGATGATCTCTTTCGCCGTGCGCACACACTTACCACATTGGGTGCCTAAGGCTGTGCATTTCTTGATTCCTTTTATATCGGTCACGCCCTCTTCGACAACTAACTTGCGGATTTTTTTATCCGAGACGCCATGACACAAACAAACGAACATAATTTTACTACCTGACCTAACGACTTCTAGATTGAATATAAAAGAGAACCATTCTTATTACCAGTCTCAAATGAGTAAAATATAGATCGATTGGTTATAAAAGAAATGAGGAAATGTGGGTCTGATTCACTTAGCAGCGAAGCATTTTCAATGCCGCCAGTAAGCTAATGATCTAGCGATAAAAATAATAGCGACATCTCTTCTCGTCGATGTTTTTCTTATAACTCATCTCATTCGCTCGCCGTCAAGAAACGAAAAAGGGAAGCCTAAGCTCCCCTTTTTCTTGTCGCGCTTTCTTCACGAATGAAGAGAAGTGCTAGATTTCAATTAATTCGTAAGAATTAATCGAAGATCTTAGCAACAACACCAGCACCAACTGTACGGCCACCTTCGCGGATCGCGAAACGTAGACCTTCGTCCATCGCGATTGGTGCGATTAGCTCTACAGTCATCTTGATGTTATCGCCTGGCATTACCATTTCTACGCCTTCAGGTAGCTCGATGTTACCTGTTACGTCAGTTGTACGGAAGTAGAACTGTGGACGGTAGCCTTTGAAGAATGGAGTGTGACGACCACCTTCATCTTTAGACAGTACGTAAACTTCTGACTCGAACTTAGTGTGTGGAGTGATTGAACCAGGCTTAGCTAGTACTTGACCACGCTCAACTTCGTCACGCTTAGTACCACGTAGAAGTGCACCAACGTTCTCACCCGCACGACCTTCGTCTAGAAGCTTACGGAACATTTCAACACCAGTACATGTTGTAGTAGTAGTGTCTTTGATACCTACGATAGCAACTTCGTCACCTACGTTTAGGATACCGCGCTCGATACGACCTGTTACTACAGTACCACGACCTTGGATTGAGAATACGTCTTCGATTGGCATTAGGAACGGCATGTCTACTGCACGCTCTGGCTCTGGGATGTAGTTGTCTAGCGCTTCTGCTAGTTCAACAATTTTCGCTTCCCACTGCTCTTCGCCGTTTAGTGCGCCTAGTGCAGAACCTTGGATAACTGGTAGGTCATCACCTGGGAAATCGTACTCAGATAGAAGTTCACGTACTTCCATTTCTACTAGTTCTAGTAGCTCTTCATCGTCAACCATGTCACATTTGTTCATGAATACGATGATGTAAGGAATACCAACCTGACGGCCTAGTAGGATGTGCTCACGAGTTTGTGGCATTGGGCCATCTGTCGCAGCAACAACTAGGATACCACCGTCCATCTGTGCAGCACCTGTGATCATGTTCTTAACATAATCCGCGTGTCCTGGACAGTCTACGTGTGCGTAGTGACGAGTTGGAGTGTCGTACTCTACGTGAGAAGTTGCGATTGTGATACCGCGCTCACGCTCTTCTGGAGCGTTATCGATAGATGCGAAGTCACGAGCAGCACCGCCGTAAACTTTTGCAAGAGTAGTACAGATAGCTGCAGTTAGAGTTGTTTTACCGTGGTCAACGTGGCCGATAGTACCAACGTTTACGTGCGGTTTTACACGTTCAAATTTTTCTTTAGACACGTTCGTGTTCCTTCCTAGTTATGATTCGCCACGATCAGAATTGATCGAGACGCGCCAGAAATTGCTATTTTATGCGCCAACGTCCGTCAGCGCAATATTTCGACGCCTTGATCTTTAAAAAAAGCACACACTTTTTCAATGATCAAGCCGCTTCATTAATAACCTCGCTCTGCAACAATTTTGTCTGCAAAGTTTTTCGGTACTTCAGCGTACTCATTAAACTCCATAGAGTAAGACGCACGGCCTTGAGTCGCAGAACGGAGGTCTGTAGCGTAACCAAACATCTCAGAGAGTGGCACTTGGGCACGGATAATTTTAATACCCGCAACACCATCGTCCATACCTTCAATCATACCGCGACGGCGGTTTAGGTCACCTACAACGTCACCCATCCAATCTTCAGGAGTGGTGACTTCAACATTCATCATCGGCTCAAGAAGTACAGGTTGTGCTTCTAATGAACCCTTCTTGAATGCCATCGAGCCAGCGATCTTAAACGCCATCTCGTTAGAGTCAACATCGTGGTAAGAACCGTCGAACAAGGTCGCTTTAATATCTAGTACAGGGTAGCCTGCTAAAACACCACTGTTCATTTGCTCTTCGATACCTTTCGCTACCGAGCTGATGTATTCCTTTGGAACCACACCACCCACGATTTCGTCGACAAAGACAAAACCCGCACCCGGTTCAGAGGGCTCTAGTTTGATCCATACGTGACCATATTGACCACGACCACCAGATTGGCGAACAAACTTGCCTTCCACTTCCGCGCTGCCGCGGATCGTTTCACGGTAAGCCACCTGAGGTTTACCTACGTTGCAGTCGACGCTGAACTCACGCTTCATTCGGTCAACGATGATATCTAAGTGAAGCTCACCCATACCCGAGATCAAGGTTTGACCGGTTTCATCATCCGTTTCGACGCGGAATGAGGGATCTTCTGCAGCCAGTTTACCCAGCGCAATCGCCATCTTTTCTTGATCGGCAACAGAGCGTGGCTCTACGGCAATCTGAATCACTGGAGCAGGAAATTCCATGCGCTCTAGGATCACCTTGTGGTTCGCATCACAAAGCGTATCACCCGTGGTGACATCTTTTAGGCCGATCGCCGCCGCAATGTCACCCGCGCGGATTTCTTTGATTTCTTCACGCTTGTTGGAATGCATCTGAACGATACGCCCAAAGCGCTCTTTCTTCTGCTTCACTGAGTTGTACACAGCATCGCCTGAGTTGACGACACCTGAGTAAACGCGCATGAAGGTAAGCGTGCCAACAAACGGGTCGGTGGCAATTTTAAATGCCAACGCTGAAAACGGTTCGTTATCGTCAGCATGGCGCTCAACGTCGTTTTCGTTCTCATCGATGCCTTTGATCGCAGGTACATCGATCGGTGATGGTAGGTATTCCACCACGGCATCCAGCACGGCTTGCACGCCTTTGTTCTTAAACGCGCTACCACAAGTGGCCAATACGATTTCGTTATTCAGTGTACGAGTGCGAAGCGCTTGCTTGATTTCACTCTCGGTCAACTCACCTTCTTCAAGGTATTTGTCCATCAACTCTTCGCTGGCTTCCGCTGCTGATTCGACTAGGTTACTGCGCCACTCTTCAGCCAGATCAACCATATCTGCTGGAATCTCTTCATAATTGAAGGTCATACCTTGGTCAGCTTCGTTCCAGTTGATCATCTTCATCTTGATAAGATCAATCACGCCTCGGAACTCATCTTCCGCACCAACGTTAAGTTGGATAGGCACAGGATTGGCGCCCAAACGAGTCTTGATTTGCTTAACGACACGAAGGAAGTCAGCGCCTGCACGGTCCATCTTGTTGACGAACACCATGCGAGGGACATGATACTTATCTGCTTGACGCCAAACCGTTTCCGATTGCGGCTCAACACCAGATGAACCACAAAAAACGACAACGGCGCCGTCGAGTACGCGCAACGAGCGCTCTACTTCGATGGTAAAATCAACGTGTCCAGGAGTATCAATGATGTTAATGCGGTGATCTTGGAATTGCGCTTCCATACCACGCCAGAAAGTGGTCGTGGCAGCGGAGGTGATAGTGATACCACGCTCTTGCTCCTGCTCCATCCAGTCCATGGTAGCAGCGCCATCGTGAACCTCACCAATCTTATGAGAAAGACCAGTGTAGAATAGAATACGTTCACTTGTGGTGGTTTTACCTGCGTCTACGTGAGCGACGATACCAATATTACGGTAGCGCTCAATCGGTGTTTTACGAGCCACGATAGAATCCTCTTCAATTGGGATATAGGGACTATTGCTATGTCGAAACGACAGAACGAAGAATGCTCGAGTTGAGCGTGGGCGTCTTCAGTTAACGATGTCGCGCTTTAGATGAGCGATTTTCTGTGTTTCAGATATAGCAATAGTTCCTAGCTTG
>NZ_JCBDGK010000010.1:0-7442 GCF_059834005.1 Vibrio sp. R12-SW3-ISO1 | reverse complement strand
GGTTATGATAGGCGGCATTGAATTTAGCTCTAAGAATGTAAGAGGAAAAAATGGCTACAGTTAGCACGAATGAATTTAAAGGCGGCTTGAAACTCATGCTCGACAACGAGCCTTGTGTGATCCTTGAAAATGAATACGTTAAGCCGGGTAAAGGCCAAGCGTTCAACCGCGTAAAAATTCGTAAGCTTCTTTCTGGTAAAGTGCTAGAGAAAACCTTTAAGTCTGGTGACACATGTGAAGTCGCAGACGTTATGGATATCGATCTAGATTATCTCTATAACGACGGTGAATTCTACCACTTTATGAATGCGGAAACGTTTGAGCAGATCGCGGCGGATGCGAAAGCCGTGGGCGAGAGCGCAAAATGGTTGGTGGAAAACAACACCTGTATGCTGACGCTGTGGAACGGTAACCCTATCGTTGTAACGCCACCTAACTTCGTTGAGCTTGAAGTGACAGATACCGACCCTGGCCTGAAAGGTGATACACAGGGTACCGGTGGTAAGCCTGCTACGCTATCAACCGGTGCTGTGGTTCGTGTACCACTGTTTATCTCTATCGGTGAAGTGATCAAAGTCGACACGCGCTCAGGCGAGTACGTGGGTCGCGTAAAATAATCACCCGATGCGTGATAGCGTGAGAAAAAGGCCACATCGTGGCCTTTTTTGTTTTTTCGGCTGCGGCAAAGTGTCACAATAGCCTGAGTTTGTTAGTGATATAGAGATCAAAGGTTCTCGTTTATGAAAGCGTCTTTGCAAATTTGGTTGGGTGCGGCTCGGCCAAAAACGCTCCCGCTGGCGCTGGTGTCGATTTTGACCGGTAGCGTGCTAGCGTACTCTCATCATGAGTTTTCTCTACCGATCGCACTGTTGGCGTTTGCGACGGCGACCTTATTGCAAATTCTCTCCAATCTCGCCAATGATTACGGTGATGCCGTCAAGGGCACCGATAACGACAAACGTCTTGGCCCGATGCGCGCCATCCAGTCGGGCGCGGTCACGACCCAAGACATGAAGCAAGCGATCGTCATCAATGTCATCATGACGATATTGTCCGGGCTGGTTTTGGTGTTCTACGCCTTAGAGAGTGTGCAAAGTATCTTGGCCTTTATCGGCTTAGGGGTACTGGCGATCATCGCTGCTATAGCGTATACGGTGGGGTCGAAGCCTTATGGCTACGTCGGGCTCGGCGATGTCTCTGTGTTTCTCTTTTTTGGTTTGCTCGGTGTGGCCGGGACCTATTTTCTTCACACTGGTGTTGTCCAAGTGTCATTGATTCTTCCGGCGATAGGCTGCGGGTTGTTGGCGGTTGCGGTACTGAATATCAACAACATGCGCGATATCGAGAACGATCAAGAGTGCGGAAAGCGTACGGTTGCAGTGCGCTTGGGCCAACAACGCGCGAAGCATTATCACTTTTTCTTGCTGGGCTTCTCTCTGTTAGCCTTTGCGCTCTACTTACTTCATCAACCAGAACCAATGTGGGTCAGCTTGCCGTTTTTGCTCAGTGTACTGGTGGTGTTCAAACATGGCCGAGCGGTCTGGTTGGCGAATAAGCCTGCCCAGATTGCGCCGATGATGCCGGTGATTGTTAAATGCTCCTTGCTGACCAACCTGCTGTTTGCTGGCGTGGTCGTCGTGCAAACACTGATGAGAGTCTGATCACCTTCACAAGAGCTTGTATTATTGCGCCTTGTCATTGCAATGACTTAATGACCGGATATACTCGAGTGAGTCAACCAACGGTTTGGGAAGGTAACTCATGGAATACAATACGTCCGCTTTGTGTGATGTTTATATGGATCAGGTCGATGTGGTCGAGCCCATGTTCAGCAACTTTGGCGGCAGTGCGTCATTCGCTGGCCAAATCACAACGGTGAAGTGTTTTGAAGACAACGGGCTGATTCGTGAAGTGCTCGAACAAGACGGCTTAGGCCGTGTGCTGTTGGTCGATGGTGGCGGCTCACTAAGACGTGCGCTCATTGACGCTGAGCTCGCTTCTCTTGCTGAAGAGAACGAGTGGGAAGGCATTGTTGTCTATGGCTGCGTACGTGAAGTCGATGAGTTAGAAGACATGAGCATTGGCATTCAAGCCTTGGCCTCGATTCCGGTTGGTGCGAGCTCACAAGGCGTGGGTGAAACGGAAGTGGCCGTCAACTTCGGTGGCGTGACCTTCTTACCCGAAGACTACCTTTATGCCGACAACACAGGCGTGATCCTCTCCCAAGAGCCACTTGATATAGATTTAGACGTCGATGAGACCGATGTCGTCGATGAGACGCTCTAAATCACCACACCAGCTTCGGCTGGTGTGTTCGTTTCTAGGCCTTACTTTCCTTTAAATCCTGACTCATTTTGAACGTTTACGGGTGTAGCGGTGCAGACAAGTGAGCGCTGCGTAGTTTGAGCGCGTAGAGGTAGGCGAGTACACCGCCGATGATATTGCCAACAGCAATGCCGATAAACAGTCCTTCAATGTCATACCAAAGACTGCCGAACCAGGCACAGGGTAGGGTGAAAATAAACAGCCGCATAAAGCTCCACTGAAACGCTTTGAGCGGTTCATGCAGCGCATTCAGCCCTGAGACCAGCATCATCAACATTCCTTGAAACCCATAGCTAAAAGGCACAACGAGTAAGTAGTGCCATAACAGATCTTTGACCGCTTGCTCTTGAGAAAATAGGGAGGAGATGGGAATGCTCAGCGGCACCATCATGACAAAAATCCCCAATTGGAAAATCAGTGCAAAGCGCATGGTGAGGAACAAACCGGCGAAGCCGCGCTGCGGATTTTTCGCGCCCAAGTTCTGAGCCATAAACGGAGTCAGGGCAGAGGTGAGCGACATCAGCACCAAGATAAGAATCGACTCCACCCGCTGCGCTGCACCGTAGGCCGCTACGGCACTGGTGCCGTGCGTCGAAAGCAGTATCATCAGAATCGCACCTGAGAGCGGTGTCATGGCATTTGACAGCGCCGCCGGCGTGCCGATTTTCAGAATGGATTGGCAATCACTGCGAAGGGTGGTGAGGTTTGGTTTGGCGAGCAGCTTCTCGCGCCATGTGAGTACATACAAGGAGCCTAACAGTGCCCCTGCCCAGCTGAAGGCGCTTGCGATCGCCGCGCCTTGAATCCCGAGTGCGGGAAACGGGCCGTAACCAAAAATCAGTAAAGGATCGAGCACGCCATTAATTACGCCGGCCAACATCATGATTTTAGCCGGGGTTTTGGTATCACCCGTAGCGCGAATGGCACTGTTTCCCGCCATCGGAATGACGAGCAACGGTATGGTTAAATACCAAATCGCCATGTATTGGTTGATAAGGGGAAGTAAATCTGGCTCAGCGCCCAGCAGTAGAAAGAGCGGCTCAATCGTCAGTAATCCACAGATGGAGGCCAACGCCACTAAGGTTACCGCCAACAGCAAACCGTGGGTCGAAAATCGCGCTGCATCGGTGGTATGGCCTTGGCCAAGTAGACGAGCAATGTTGGTGGAGATGCCCATTCCTATGCCCATAGTGATGCAGTTGACGGCAAAGGTGACAGGAAAGGTATAGCTGACCGCTGCCAGCGCTTGGGTACCGAGCAGAGAGATAAAAAACGTATCGACCAGATTGAACATCAAAATAGCGATCATGCCAAAGGTCATCGGCACGGTCATTTGGCGCAAAACATCGGGAATGTGACCCGTTAACAGGCCATGTTTATCTTGCATCGAGGACGTCAACTCTCACGGGCGGAAAAGCGTAGCATACTTTATCTGCGCTATGACGACCAACCCCATCGTTCAGATGGTGTGAGGCGCACATATTTGAGGGCGGCTTTGGGTTTTGTACCGCGCAATAAAAAAGGCCAGCGCAAGCTGACCTTTGTCTATGTCCATAAAGAATGGATTAAGCTTTTGCTGCCGCCGCCGCTTTTGCAATCGCTGCAAAGCTCTTCGCGTCAAGAGAAGCGCCGCCAACAAGAGCACCATCGATATCTGGTTGTGAGAAGTACGCTTCTGCGTTTTCTGGCTTCACAGAACCGCCGTACTGGATGATCACTTGCGCAGCAACCGCTTCGTCTTTTGCAGCGATAAGTGCGCGGATAGAAGCGTGAATGCGTTGTGCATCTTCTGCCGTCGCTGCTTTACCTGTACCGATAGCCCAGATTGGCTCGTATGCGATGATGGCGCCGTTTAGCGCTTCAACACCGTAAGTGTCGATCACTGCATTGATTTGACGTGCACAGACAGCTTCAGTCTCGCCCGCTTCGTTTTGCGCTTCAGATTCACCGATACAGAAAACAGGGGTTAGACCGTTTTCTTTTAGGAAGTTGAATTTCTTTGCGATGAACTCGTCAGATTCGTTGTGGTATTCACGACGCTCAGAGTGGCCGATGATGATGTGAGAAGCACCGAAATCTTTCAGCATTTCTGGCGACATGTCACCAGTGAAGGCACCGCTGTTGTTGAGGTCAGTGTTTTGTGCACCCAGGATAATCTTGTTACCGCCTTCTGCGATGACACGCTCAGCAAGGTCGATGTAAAGTGCTGGTGGCGCAACGGCTACGTCGACACCTTCAACGCCTTCAAGCTCAGCGTTTAGACCCGTTAGCAGCTCAGTGACCATTGCTTTGCTGCCATTCAATTTCCAGTTACCCATCACTACAGGACGACGCATAGGAATACTCCCTCTCTTTTTAACGTAGAACGTTCATTAATGTAAAAAATCTGGGTAGGAATATAACAGATTAAATGGTCCAGATCATGATTACCGTCATGTCTTATTGGGTTTGTAAACCTTTTGCCGACTGCCTTGCGCATGGATTTAGCATAACTGACCGCTCTGGCAGTGATCCCGTAGACAGAATCGCTGGCATCGAGTGCGAAATAAGTACAGAAATTGATAATAGTGGCGTATACCTATCCAACCAGCGCACTAAAAAGGGAACAACATCGATGCCAAACCTAGTTATGGAATACTCCAACTCTGTGGATGAGCGTGTTAATGTGCAAGGATTGCTCGAGGATTTGCATTTCGTGGTTTTACAATCAGGCCTGTTCGACACCTTATCCGTCAAGTCTCGCGCATTGCGCTGCCATCATTGGCTGCTTGGGGATGAAGGTGACAGTAGCGATTTTATTCATATTGGCTTCGAGCTGTTGGCGGGAAGAACTGAGGAACAGAAGCGTGATTTATCACGTCAATTAATGGCGGTGTTGCAACAACAAGCGGGACATGTGCGTAGCTTAACCGTTAATATTCGCGATATGGACCCGAGCTGTTTTCAAAAAATCATCAATTAACTATTAGGGAATACGATGTCAATTAAAGCACTGCTGTTTTCATTTCAAGGCCGCATTGGTCGTAAGGTTTATTGGCTGTGGAATGTGGTTTACTACCTAGTGATTGTAAGCTTCGCTGCGACACTCAACGCGGTTATTCCAGTGACGGCCCATCTCATCCTGCCGGTGTTCCTTGTCATCGTGTTGATTCCTGACTTAGCCATCACCGCCAAGCGTTGGCATGACAGAGACAAATCCAGTTGGTGGCTGTTACTGAACGTTCCACTTGTTATCGGACGTATGACGATGCCAGTGGGTGACCCTGGGCAAGTTGCTCAACCGGCGGCGCTGCAAACCGCCATTTCGGTCGTCGCGATGATTTGCGGAGTGTGGATTTTGGTCGAGTGCGGCTTCTTTAAAGGCACAGAAGGTGAGAATAGGTTTGGCCCGCAGCCAGAATAATCGGCTGCCTATCGCAAGAGAGTTTCTATCACCCTAGGCTATTTACGAAGAAGGACTTCTTCCACTTTGTGGTTGAGTCCTTTTTTTAGGATCAGCTGCGCCCGCTCGCGAGTGGGTAAGATGTTGTTACGCAGGTTAATACCATTGATGGAATGCCAGATCTCTTTTGCTTTATCTATCGCCTGCTGTTTCGACAACTGGGTGTAGTGGCTGAAGTAAGACCCCGGTTTAGTGAAGGCGCCGGAGCGAAATTTTAGAAAACGCTCAATATACCACTGCTCAATCACCTCACTGTTGGCATCGACATAGAGGGAGAAGTCCAAGAAGTCGGAGACAAACACACGATGAGGATCGTGCGGGTAATCCATCCCACTTTGTAACACATTGAGCCCTTCGATAATCAGCACATCAGGTCTATCCACCACTTTGACTTCATCGGTGATGTCATAGGTGATGTGAGAGTAGACCGGCACTTCCAAGTTGGGCTTGGCGGCTTTGACGTCTGAGACGAATTGCACCAAACGCTTGATATCATAAGATTCAGGAAAGCCTTTACGGTGCATAATGCCACGTTCATCGAGTACGCGCTTGGGGTAAAGAAAGCCATCGGTGGTCACCAACTCGACTTTTTGATGGTTATCCCAACGTGACAGCAGGGCTTGGAGTAAACGAGCGGTGGTGCTTTTGCCGACCGCCACACTACCGGCAATCCCAATAATAAAGGGTGGAGCACTCTCTTGGTTGCCCAAGAAATTGTTCAGGACGGTATTGCGACTTTGCCGAGCGGCGACATAGAGATTAAGCAATCGCGCTAGGGGCAGATAAATCTCGACCGCTTCTTCCATCGTCAGGCTTTCGTTCACGCCTTGCAGCTCCCGCAAATCCTCTTCAGACAACGTCATGGGCACAGAATTGCGTAATTCTGCCCACTGCTGTCGGGTAAAAGAGAGATAGGGAGTCATGTGTCGTCCTAACCTGAGTTGAAGATGCGAGCAGCGACATTACAACAACGGACTTAGATTGCAAACGAGATGATCGATATTCGCGTGATTTGCCCGACAATTTGCTCGATTTTTCAACAAAAAAGCAGAAACTATCCAATTTGGCATTTTTTTTTGGATTTGCTATTGCAAGGTAGAAAATCATTCAATAGAATGCGCACCACTTATGCCGACTTAGCTCAGTAGGTAGAGCAACTGACTTGTAATCAGTAGGTCACCAGTTCGATTCCGGTAGTCGGCACCATTTCTCTATGCGTCTCTTTTAGAGAGCGAGAAATGGATAAAAATTTGGAGGGGTTCCCGAGTGGCCAAAGGGAGCAGACTGTAAATCTGCCGGCACTGCCTTCGATGGTTCGAATCCGTCCCCCTCCACCATATTCTTTAGGAAATAGCTCGAAGAGTTACGTGTTGCGGGCATCGTATAATGGCTATTACCTCAGCCTTCCAAGCTGATGATGCGGGTTCGATTCCCGCTGCCCGCTCCACTCATTATGAGTGCTGATATAGCTCAGGTGGTAGAGCGCATCCTTGGTAAGGATGAGGTCGGCAGTTCGAATCTGCCTATCAGCACCAGCTCTCAAGCGAACTTTTCCTTTTGATACTTTCTTTTTACTAAACTACGTTTAGTGATTGAGAATAAGTTTATCACCAATTTGTTTGGTTACGTGGTCTTGCGCCACTTAAAATCCGTACCTAGAGGGACTACTCATGTC
>NZ_JCBDGK010000009.1:0-21545 GCF_059834005.1 Vibrio sp. R12-SW3-ISO1 | reverse complement strand
CGAAGATCTTAGCAACAACACCAGCACCAACTGTACGGCCACCTTCGCGGATCGCGAAACGTAGACCTTCGTCCATCGCGATTGGTGCGATTAGCTCTACAGTCATCTTGATGTTATCGCCTGGCATTACCATTTCTACGCCTTCAGGTAGCTCGATGTTACCTGTTACGTCAGTTGTACGGAAGTAGAACTGTGGACGGTAGCCTTTGAAGAATGGAGTGTGACGACCACCTTCATCTTTAGACAGTACGTAAACTTCTGACTCGAACTTAGTGTGTGGAGTGATTGAACCAGGCTTAGCTAGTACTTGACCACGCTCAACTTCGTCACGCTTAGTACCACGTAGAAGTGCACCAACGTTCTCACCCGCACGACCTTCGTCTAGAAGCTTACGGAACATTTCAACACCAGTACATGTTGTAGTAGTAGTGTCTTTGATACCTACGATAGCAACTTCGTCACCTACGTTTAGGATACCGCGCTCGATACGACCTGTTACTACAGTACCACGACCTTGGATTGAGAATACGTCTTCGATTGGCATTAGGAACGGCATGTCTACTGCACGCTCTGGCTCTGGGATGTAGTTGTCTAGCGCTTCTGCTAGTTCAACAATTTTCGCTTCCCACTGCTCTTCGCCGTTTAGTGCGCCTAGTGCAGAACCTTGGATAACTGGTAGGTCATCACCTGGGAAATCGTACTCAGATAGAAGTTCACGTACTTCCATTTCTACTAGTTCTAGTAGCTCTTCATCGTCAACCATGTCACATTTGTTCATGAATACGATGATGTAAGGAATACCAACCTGACGGCCTAGTAGGATGTGCTCACGAGTTTGTGGCATTGGGCCATCTGTCGCAGCAACAACTAGGATACCACCGTCCATCTGTGCAGCACCTGTGATCATGTTCTTAACATAATCCGCGTGTCCTGGACAGTCTACGTGTGCGTAGTGACGAGTTGGAGTGTCGTACTCTACGTGAGAAGTTGCGATTGTGATACCGCGCTCACGCTCTTCTGGAGCGTTATCGATAGATGCGAAGTCACGAGCAGCACCGCCGTAAACTTTTGCAAGAGTAGTACAGATAGCTGCAGTTAGAGTTGTTTTACCGTGGTCAACGTGGCCGATAGTACCAACGTTTACGTGCGGTTTTACACGTTCAAATTTTTCTTTAGACACGTTCGTGTTCCTTCCTAGTTATGATTCGCCACGATCAGAATTGATCGAGACGCGCCAGAAATTGCTATTTTATGCGCCAACGTCCGTCAGCGCAATATTTCGACGCCTTGATCTTTAAAAAAAGCACACACTTTTTCAATGATCAAGCCGCTTCATTAATAACCTCGCTCTGCAACAATTTTGTCTGCAAAGTTTTTCGGTACTTCAGCGTACTCATTAAACTCCATAGAGTAAGACGCACGGCCTTGAGTCGCAGAACGGAGGTCTGTAGCGTAACCAAACATCTCAGAGAGTGGCACTTGGGCACGGATAATTTTAATACCCGCAACACCATCGTCCATACCTTCAATCATACCGCGACGGCGGTTTAGGTCACCTACAACGTCACCCATCCAATCTTCAGGAGTGGTGACTTCAACATTCATCATCGGCTCAAGAAGTACAGGTTGTGCTTCTAATGAACCCTTCTTGAATGCCATCGAGCCAGCGATCTTAAACGCCATCTCGTTAGAGTCAACATCGTGGTAAGAACCGTCGAACAAGGTCGCTTTAATATCTAGTACAGGGTAGCCTGCTAAAACACCACTGTTCATTTGCTCTTCGATACCTTTCGCTACCGAGCTGATGTATTCCTTTGGAACCACACCACCCACGATTTCGTCGACAAAGACAAAACCCGCACCCGGTTCAGAGGGCTCTAGTTTGATCCATACGTGACCATATTGACCACGACCACCAGATTGGCGAACAAACTTGCCTTCCACTTCCGCGCTGCCGCGGATCGTTTCACGGTAAGCCACCTGAGGTTTACCTACGTTGCAGTCGACGCTGAACTCACGCTTCATTCGGTCAACGATGATATCTAAGTGAAGCTCACCCATACCCGAGATCAAGGTTTGACCGGTTTCATCATCCGTTTCGACGCGGAATGAGGGATCTTCTGCAGCCAGTTTACCCAGCGCAATCGCCATCTTTTCTTGATCGGCAACAGAGCGTGGCTCTACGGCAATCTGAATCACTGGAGCAGGAAATTCCATGCGCTCTAGGATCACCTTGTGGTTCGCATCACAAAGCGTATCACCCGTGGTGACATCTTTTAGGCCGATCGCCGCCGCAATGTCACCCGCGCGGATTTCTTTGATTTCTTCACGCTTGTTGGAATGCATCTGAACGATACGCCCAAAGCGCTCTTTCTTCTGCTTCACTGAGTTGTACACAGCATCGCCTGAGTTGACGACACCTGAGTAAACGCGCATGAAGGTAAGCGTGCCAACAAACGGGTCGGTGGCAATTTTAAATGCCAACGCTGAAAACGGTTCGTTATCGTCAGCATGGCGCTCAACGTCGTTTTCGTTCTCATCGATGCCTTTGATCGCAGGTACATCGATCGGTGATGGTAGGTATTCCACCACGGCATCCAGCACGGCTTGCACGCCTTTGTTCTTAAACGCGCTACCACAAGTGGCCAATACGATTTCGTTATTCAGTGTACGAGTGCGAAGCGCTTGCTTGATTTCACTCTCGGTCAACTCACCTTCTTCAAGGTATTTGTCCATCAACTCTTCGCTGGCTTCCGCTGCTGATTCGACTAGGTTACTGCGCCACTCTTCAGCCAGATCAACCATATCTGCTGGAATCTCTTCATAATTGAAGGTCATACCTTGGTCAGCTTCGTTCCAGTTGATCATCTTCATCTTGATAAGATCAATCACGCCTCGGAACTCATCTTCCGCACCAACGTTAAGTTGGATAGGCACAGGATTGGCGCCCAAACGAGTCTTGATTTGCTTAACGACACGAAGGAAGTCAGCGCCTGCACGGTCCATCTTGTTGACGAACACCATGCGAGGGACATGATACTTATCTGCTTGACGCCAAACCGTTTCCGATTGCGGCTCAACACCAGATGAACCACAAAAAACGACAACGGCGCCGTCGAGTACGCGCAACGAGCGCTCTACTTCGATGGTAAAATCAACGTGTCCAGGAGTATCAATGATGTTAATGCGGTGATCTTGGAATTGCGCTTCCATACCACGCCAGAAAGTGGTCGTGGCAGCGGAGGTGATAGTGATACCACGCTCTTGCTCCTGCTCCATCCAGTCCATGGTAGCAGCGCCATCGTGAACCTCACCAATCTTATGAGAAAGACCAGTGTAGAATAGAATACGTTCACTTGTGGTGGTTTTACCTGCGTCTACGTGAGCGACGATACCAATATTACGGTAGCGCTCAATCGGTGTTTTACGAGCCACGATAGAATCCTCTTCAATTGGGATATAGGGACTATTGCTATGTCGAAACGACAGAACGAAGAATGCTCGAGTTGAGCGTGGGCGTCTTCAGTTAACGATGTCGCGCTTTAGATGAGCGATTTTCTGTGTTTCAGATATAGCAATAGTTCCTAGCTTGCGCATAGGAACTATTGAAGTGCTGCGAGAGATCTCGCAGCACGATAAAGGTATTACCAACGGTAATGTGCGAACGCTTTGTTTGCGTCAGCCATGCGGTGAACGTCTTCACGTTTCTTAACCGCAGTACCTTTGTTCTCAGACGCGTCTAGCATTTCAGCAGCTAGGCGTTGAGCCATAGATTTTTCACCACGCTTACGCGCAGCTTCAACCAACCAACGCATAGCAAGTGCGTTACGGCGAACCGGACGAACTTCTACAGGTACTTGGTAAGTTGAACCACCTACACGGCGAGATTTAACCTCTACCGCTGGGCGAACATTTTCAAGAGCTTCTTCAAATACAGCTAAGTGATCTTTACCAGATTTCTCAGCCATAGTATCTAGTGCAGTGTAAACAATTTTCTCTGCAGTAGATTTCTTACCGTCAACCATTAGGATGTTAACGAATTTTGCCAGCAGTTCAGATTTGAACTTTGGATCTGGAAGGATCTTACGCTGACCGATGACGCGACGACGTGGCATGGATTTTCTCCGTTGTCTTCTTCAGGTTATCCAAAACTTTTCAGTTTCTTCAAAAATTAAATATAATTTAGTGTTTGGCCTTACTTAACGGATACCATTAAGATTTTGGACGCTTAACACCGTACTTAGAACGACCTTGTTTACGGTCGTTAACGCCAGCACAGTCTAGTGCGCCGCGAACTGTGTGGTAACGTACACCCGGAAGGTCTTTTACACGACCGCCGCGGATTAGAACAACTGAGTGCTCTTGAAGGTTGTGGCCTTCACCACCGATGTACGAAGTCACTTCGAAGCCGTTCGTTAGACGAACACGACATACTTTACGAAGTGCTGAGTTAGGTTTTTTAGGTGTAGTAGTGTAAACACGAGTACATACACCACGTTTTTGTGGACACGCTTCTAGTGCAGGCACGTTGCTTTTAACAACTTGCTTTGCACGAGGCTTACGTACCAACTGGTTAATAGTTGCCATTAACTAGCTCCTGATTTACTTGAAAGTAAGCTTTGTGAAAAATCTATCCCGAATCACGAATGGTAATTAGGGACGCAAAATTCTATGCAGCAGTGAGAGGTGTGTCAAGAAATATACGGATCTTTTTTGTCCACTTTCCACGATAGGCCAGTGATGACTCAATCCCAAGTCAGCGATGTCTCGTGAGAGACCGTCAGGTCAACAAACTCACCGTGGTCAATCAGACGATAAGATGGGCTCAAACGTGACGTCATACCGCGCGCCGATGCATCACTGTGTAAGACGTGAACCTGATGCGCCTTAAGCGCTGTAAAAAGGGGGCTATGCATGGTCGCGCCGTAGATCGCCTCTTCAATCAGTATCAAGTCATCTTGTGTAGGATGGGCAATACGCAGCGCGTCTACCAACGCGGATTGTGATTTAATAATATGAAGCATGTTACCTCTTAGAACGACAGCAGCGCCGACGCTTTTGCCAACTCGGCTTGTATTTCAGAAACCGAGAGAGGCCTAGCATCGATAACGAGATCGGCATGCGACAGACCCCGTTCAGATAGCGATGTGGCGCAGACAAACACATCCTCGATGTCATAAAGCTCAAACAGCTTCATCATAGGTGCGTACTCTTTACAGAGTATGTCACTGGCTTGCTGCCCTTGCAGTAACTGATACACACCATCGCCACTGAAGATGACGGCAATCGATTCACAATACGCCGATGCGGCCATCAATGCATCGATGCCTTCTCGACCTGAGGCGGTGGCATGAGGTGCACTACGAAAGAAATACGTGAGCTGACTCAAAACTGTACCACCCTATCTTGACTCAACATCGCCTCAGCAAGACTACCTAGCCCCGCTTGAACAAAACCTTCACTGAGGTTGCTGTTTGGCAGCGCATGCAGTGTAGCTTCATCTTCACTGACAATTCCGCGGCGTAGCGCGGCGGCCACACAGGTTTCAAGACGCACACCATGCTCGGCAGCCAGCGCTTGCCATGCTTGGGTTAAGTCCCACTCATCATTGGCGGGCACCACGAGACGACTGGCATTGCTGACGCCATCTTGATAGAAAAACACGCTCACCAATTGATGGCCTTTTTCGATTAACGCGAGGGCAAACTGGTAGGCACTGCGTGCAGACTGAGTACCATACACACCGCCATTCACCACCAAGGTGTAACTCAATGCGCTCATCTTTCGTCTTCTTCCGTTTTTCGCTGACGGATATAGAGATACACGGTGTGCTTAGAGATATTCAAACGATCGGCGACACGGTTGATCGCGTCTTTGATGTCAAAAATGCCCTTATCAAACAACTCCATCACAATTTGGCGATTTTTGGTGTTATTTGATACTGACTTGTCAGCATTGATCTCTTCAATGGTGCGTTCAACCGTCTGATCCACCAGCTCTTCGACATCGCTCGCAAAGTTAACCGATGAAGCGGCCTGCTTGGCTTCTTCGGTCGGCATAAACGATTGCAACACTTGCGAGAAAGGCGCATCCAGGTTGACGTTGATACACAAAAGGCCAATCACCCGATTCTCGCCATTGCGAATAGCAACGGTGATAGACTTCATGAGCACACCGCCTTTCGCGCGCGTAAAGTAAGAGCGAGAAAAGTTACGCTCTGATCCTTCGATATCACGCAGCATTTTCAACGCCAAATCGGTGATCGGCGATCCCACTTGGCGTCCGGTATTTTCGCCATTAGCAATCTTAATCGCAGAGGTGTTGAGATCTTCCAATGAATGCAAAACGATCTCACAGAATGGGCCGATTAAGCTTGCGATGCCATCCACAACGGCCTCATACGAGCGCAGAATGATCTTGTCGTGCTCACTAAATGGCATCACGTTGACAGATTCCATTTCAAGCAACATATCGGTATTTAGTGTTTCTGTAGTGGTCACTTTCTAGCCTTAGAGCGAAAAATCAACAAATTGCTGTAAGTTTATCAGAAATTTTGAAAATCAGATCCCGCAAACCGAACATCTAGTGACTTAGAACAAATAAATCGCGTCTATCCGTGCGCGGGCGCATCTCTGAACGCTATCCTCGTCTGAACCACCCCATCGCCAACGGGTATCGAACGTCAGGATATAAAAAAGCCCGGCACATGGCCGAGCTCCAATAAGAGAATAACCGCAGAAGATTACTGCGCGGCTTCTCCTCCGTTTTCAATCTTAAGTAGCTCAACTTCAAACACGAGTGTTGAGTTAGCCGGGATCGATGGGGTGTCCTGCTCGCCATACGCCAACTCTGGCGGAATCACGAATTTGAATTTTGAACCAACAGGCATGAGCTGTACGCCTTCGGTCCAACCAGGGATCACACGGTTAAGTGGGAAAGTGGCTGGCTCGCCGCGATCGTATGAGCTGTCAAATTGAGTACCATCGATCAACGTACCTTTGTAGTGCACCTGCACGGTATCGGTATCTTTTGGTTGCTCACCTTCCGCTGCCGTCATCACTTGGTACAACAAGCCAGATTCTGTTTTCACGACACCGTCTTGCTGTTCAAATTCAGCGCGGAATTCGTCACCTGCCGCTTTCGCTGCTTGCGCTTTTTCAGCGGCTTGCTTTTGCATGGTTTCTGCTACACGTTGATCTAACGCTTCTAGCGCAGCACGCGTCTCTTCTTCGCTCAATTCTGGGTTGCCCGCAAACACATGCTCAATCCCTTTTAGAACAAGGTCTTTGTTGAGGGAAATGCCAATTTCGTTTGGCTTATCAAGACTGGTGCTCAGGTAGTTAGCAAACGACACACCGATAGCATACGCCGCTTTGTCGTCTTCGGTTTTAAAGTGAACCGCTTTTCCTGTCTCTGCTTGAACTTGCTCAGCAGCTGGGGCAGTGTCGGTTTTTGGCTCTTCGTCTTTTTGACAGCCAGCCGCTAGCGCAACCGTTGCAGCAAGCAGTGACACTTTAAAAATAGATTTCATTAAACTCTCCAAATTGAAGCATTTTGTCTTTGTGCACAAATCTTTAAGAAAGAGTGGTGTGCAATTACATGTTGTACCAATATAACCAATATACGGCTTAATTAAACCAAACCAAGCGGATATTTGGACCTAATGCGGATAATTTTTAACAAGGTCATCATTGTTGTTGTCATTTCAGCGTTAATAAATGGCTGTTTTTACTCTTCGAGTGACGTTCAGCGCTGGGAGATTGAACCCAATGGCGCCACGAGCTTTGCATTAAGCCGTGATGCTCGCTTCGCCCTGCTCTATTCCAAAGAACATCAGCTTGTCCTGTGGGATTTAGTGGAGAGCCAACCTCTGGCCTCACTGGGTGAGCAAGACCCTCAAGCCAGTACCGTATCCACCATTCGCATCTCCGACAATGGTCGCTTTGCTGTGACCGCCACTCAAATCAACTTCGCCGTGTGGGATTTAGCGTGGACGCAAGCGCAAGGTCTGTGGTCAATATCCGACGGACTGATACGCGATATCGACATCGCCAGCAATGGCGAACAGGTATTACTTGGGCTCTCCAATGGTAAAGCGATCTACGTCAACTTAGTCACCGGACGCCGTCTTGAGTTCCTCGCGCACAACGAAAAAGTCAATTCTGTTGCGCTGTCGCCCAATGGGCGCTTTGCGCTGTCTGGCGGCAACGATTACACCGCTTACTTATGGGACACCAATACCGGGCAAATTCTAAAAAACTTTGAGCATGAGCAACGCATTAATCGTGTTGCTTTGCATCGAGATGCCAAGTTTGCGTTCACTTCGGATGGTGGCAATCAAGCGTTCATTTGGGATTTAAGCACCGGGGAACAACACGCTAAACTGAGAAGTTTCTCACGCCAGCTTATTTTCTCTAGCGCCCGCTTTTCTGATGATGGACAAAAGCTCGTAACAGGCACGCCGTCGAGTCGAATTATGGTGTGGGACGTCAATAGCGGAAAGCGCATCGACGGCTTTGAGGCCGTACCACTAAAAGATGCTCGCCCTCCTCGCGCAGTGGTGTATGATGCTGCCTTTGATAACCGAGGGCGTGTCATTTCTGCAACATCCGCAGGCATTGCCCAAGCTTGGCAGCTAGATGAGTAATACGATGAGCGAAACACTTATTGAACAACTAGAAAACCGCATCAATGACTTGGAGTGCCAACTTGCCTTCCAAGAACAAACGGTAGAGAGCCTCAACAGTGCACTTAGCCAGCAGCAATTACTGATCACCAAAATGCAGGATCAGATGAAATACGTTGTCGGTAAAGTGAAAAACATGGACAGCTCGAATCTGGCTGACCCTTCAGAAGAGACGCCGCCTCCCCATTACTGATCGGCATAGCCACATTGCATTGCAGGCTGTAAGCCTCTCGGTAAGGCTAACCAAACACATAAGCAATCACGGCGCCCGCCACCACGAGACAGCCGCCCATGCGTCTTAAGTGGTGGTCTGATTGCTCGCTGATCTGGGCAATCATGGCTCGCCACCCTTTGGGCGCGACTAATGGCCCTAGCCCTTCGACTATCAACACAATCCCCAGTGCCAACCACAATGAGTTAGACATCATCAGCTCCTTTTCCCGCGCCACTTGCGCATGCAAACGCTCTGGCGGCGACAATGGTAAACCATACTATGAGAGGCAAAAAATAAAGGCTCCGTCATAACGGAGCCTTTATTCATCAATCGCGAATTACTTCGAGGCGGCACCCGCAGAGTTGTTCATGTATTTAAAGAACTCACTCTTAGGATCCAAGACCAGAATATCACTCTTATCGCTGAATGATTTCTCGTAAGCTTTAAGCGAACGTAGGAACCCATAGAACTCAGGGTCTTTATTGTACGCTGACGAGTAGATTTTCGCCGCTTGTGCATCCGCTTCACCTCGCGTCACACGCGCGGTTTTGTCTGCTTCCGCAAGGATAGTCGCCACTTCAAGTTCGGCTTGTGCGCGAATCACTTCCGCTTTTTCGCGTCCTTGAGAGCGGTGCTTACGCGCCACTGACTCACGCTCTGCACGCATACGACGATAGATAGACTCACTGATCTCATCAGGTAGGTTGATTTTCTTCATTCTGAAGTCAACCACACGAACACCCAAGTCTTTCAGTGCGCTGCGACGCGTGTCATTCAACACTTCTTGCATGATTTGGTCACGCTGACCATCAATCTCGAGTGCCTCTTTGGCCGCTTCAGTCGTGACGACATCCGCATCCGCGCTATCAGGTAGAACGTCGTTGTTACGCGGACCTGACACGATCTGTTTGATCTCACGAGCACCGATTTCAGAACGCAATACGTCAGTGACTTTACGCTCAAGGAGCGCTTCCGCCGTCAGCGTATTACCACCACCGGTCGCCAAGTAGTATTGACCGAAATCTTCGATACGCCACTTAACGTAGGAATCGATGATGACGTCTTTTTTCTCAGAGGTCACGAAGCGGTCTGAACGGCCGTCCATGGTCTGAATACGTGCATCGAGTGTTTTAACACGATCGAACATCGGCATTTTGAAGTGCAGACCCGGCTCGTAAATGCGAGACACATCGTTGTTGTCTTTCAGCACTCGACCAAATCGAATCACGATACCGCGCTCGCCTTCAGGAATGACAAATAAAGACATCAACATCAGAGCCAATGCAACGACTAATACAGGGATCATTAACTTACGCATTCTTAGTATCTCCCTTGACGTGAATCAGTTGAACGAGATGAGGTGTCTGAAGTGGTATCAGTACGCTGGGATTCAAGCTCAATTTGATCATAACTAGAAGATGACTTTGTACTGCGCTTTGTTGACACTTGATCTTGACCCGCCAACTTATCAATAGGCAAGTACAAGAGGTTGCCGCTCGATTCTGAATCAATCAGCACTTTCGATGAACGGGTGTATACCTCTTCCATCGCATCTAGGTACAGACGATTACGCGTTACTTCCGGCGCTGCTTGATACTCAGGCAACAGTTTTTCAAACTGAGCAACCTGACCTAGGGCCTCGTTAGTAATACGCTCGTTGTAACCTTGCGCTTCTTTCTTCAAACGCTCCGCTCGACCGGTCGCTTTTGGCAAGATTTCATTCTTGTACGCTTCCGCTTCTCGGATGAAACGCTCTTCATCTTCTCGAGCTGCGATCGCATCATCAAAGGCGTCTTTCACTTGCTCTGGTGGACGTGCAGATTGGAAGTTGACATCAACAATGACTAAGCCCATATCATAGCTGTCGACAATGTCGTTCAACGTTTCTTGCGTACTTTGACGGATTTGCTGACGGCCACTGGTCAAAATACTATCCATCAATGAGTCACCAATCACAGCGCGCAACGCAGAGTCGGTCGCTTGGCGTAAGCTGTCATCAGCGTTGGTCACTCGGAACAGGTACTTATAGGGTTCCGCGACACGGTATTGAACGTCCATCGCTACCGTGACGACGTTTTCGTCTTTGGTCAGCATCAAACCTGAAGAGCGCAACGAACGAATCGCTTGCACGTTCACCGGGGTCACTTCGTCAATAAAACGAGGACGCCAGTTCAAACCAGGATCGACCACGCGATCATATTTACCGAGGCGCAACACAACACCGCGCTCCGCTTCGCCGATAGTATAGAAACCTGCAAAGAACCAAATTGCGACCGCGATCGCAGCGATAATGCCAAAGCCGATTGCTCCGCCACCACCGATAGACGGTCCTTTACCGCCTCCTTTACCACCAAACTTTCCACCCAGTTTCTGACTCAGTTTGCTAAACACTTCGTCTAAGTCTGGCGGTCCTTGATCACGGCCACCTTTGTTACCGCGATTATTGTTACCCCACGGGTCATTATCGCGGCCATTGTTGCCGTTGTTATTACCAGGCTCATTCCACGCCATTAGAAAGCTCCATCATTTGATATGACGTTATACTGTAGCAGTCATTTAAGTAACTATAAAGTCACGTAAAACTGCCCCTTCTCTTTTTTCAAGTCTAGACCAATCCGCTTGTTGCATTCGAATCTCGATCAACAAGTCACCATCGGAATCATACTCTTCCTGTTGAATACATTTCATCTGGAAGAATGTACTACGAATTCGCCCTTGATGTTGTGGCGGGATTCGCAGTTGGTACTGAACCATTTGGCTAGAGAGACGCTCGGTAAGAGCCTCAAACAGCAATTCAATACCCACGCCTTCCATTGCCGATACCCATACAGCACGAGGAATGCCTTCCTCATCTCTTTCTATACGAGGTTTCTGGTCTTCTAGATTGTCTATCTTATTCATCACCAGCAAAGCTGGGACTTCATGGGCATCAATTTCTTCAAGTACCACATGAACTGCATGAATATTCTCACGAAAACGGTCGTCACTGGCATCGACAACATGTAACAAAATGTCAGCTTCTTGCGTCTCTTGCAGCGTCGCTTTAAAAGCGGCGACCAAATCGTGTGGTAAATGACGAATAAATCCAACCGTATCCGCTAAGATTGCTGGACCGACATCGGCCAAGTCTATCTTTCTCAGCGTTGGATCAAGCGTGGCAAACAGCTGATCAGCGGCGTAAACACCCGCTTCAGTGATTCGGTTGAATAGGGTAGATTTCCCTGCGTTGGTGTATCCAACAAGGGAGACGGTTGGGATTTCCGCTCGACTTCTAGCTCGGCGACCTTGTTCGCGCTGCTTGGCCACTTTCTCTAGGCGGCGCAAGATGGCTTTAATCCGATCACGCAATAAACGTCGGTCAGTCTCTAACTGAGTTTCACCTGGACCACGTAACCCGATCCCACCTTTTTGTCTTTCAAGGTGAGTCCAACCTCGAATCAGTCGCGTTGAGATATGACGCAACTGCGCCAGTTCCACTTGCAACTTACCTTCGTGAGTACGAGCGCGCTGAGCAAAAATATCTAAGATCAAACCCGTGCGGTCCAATACTCGACATTGACACAGCTTTTCGAGGTTACGTTCTTGGGCAGGAGAGAGGGCGTGATTGAAAATCACGATATCTGCCCCATTCAACTGCACAGCTTGCGCAATTTCTTGGGCTTTACCCTCTCCGACATAGTATTTGGGGTGTGGTGACTGTCTGCTCCCGGTTACGACTTGTAACGCGTTGACTCCAGCTGAAGATACCAGCATCTCGAATTCGCTGAGATCTTCCCACTCCCCTTCTTGCGTAAAGTTGATATGAACAAGTACGGCTCGCTCACCGGCTTCATAACGGTCAAACAAGCAATCAACTCCTTAACAGTAATGTGTGTGCGTAGAGAAAATTAATCGTCAGATTTCTCTTGAGAACGCTCGCCACCTTGAGGACGGTCACCTTGAGGGCGCTCACCACTGTGGTGGCTTACTGCACGCGCAGGCACAACCGTTGAGATAGCGTGTTTGTAGACCATTTGGTTTACTGTGTTTTTCAACAAGATAACAAATTGGTCGAAAGATTCGATCTGACCTTGTAGTTTAATTCCGTTTACTAGGTAGATAGAGACTGGAATACGCTCGCGACGTAATGCATTTAAGAATGGGTCTTGAAGAGATTGCCCCTTAGCCATTTTTATTTTCCTTATTTTGTAATTTTGTTCTAGTTATTTAGCTAGTGGTGCGCGTAAAAATAGGTGCGACCTTTGCATCTGAGCTAAATGAATAAAAAACACCCTGTCCCTCACTGTTATGACGACTTTACGATCAAATTTCAAGTCACAGATCTTTTACAGGGCACATTCACGCAAAAGCGATCACATTATACACAGCTAAAACCTTCCGATGCTATTGCATTTGAAACAGTTTCCAACGCTTGGTCAATGTTCTCACTATCCAACCAAGTTAAATCATCCCAGCTGCGTAACCAGGTGATCTGCCGCTTGGCCAATTGACGGGTTGCACAGACGCCTTTAAATATAGCCTCATCCAACGTACATTGCCCATCCAAGTAGTCCCACATCTGACGATAGCCGACACAACGAATCGATGGCAGATCAGGGTGAAGATCCTCGCGCGCATACAGCGAACGCATTTCTTCTAAAAACCCAGCGTCGATCATTTTGTCAAAACGTAGCTCAATTCGTCGATGGAGCTCAGCCCTTTCCTTGGGTGCGATTGCGAACTGCTTCACACGAAATGGGAGTGCTTCTCCTTTCGTTTGAGTCAGCTCAGTAAGAGTTTTACCTGAAATTCGAAAAACTTCCAATGCCCGCGACAATCTTTGTGGATCATTTGGGTGGATTCTCTCAGCCGAAACAGGGTCAATGGCCTTAAGTTGATCGTGCAGCGCCTCCCACCCTTGAGTTTGCGCTTCCTGCTCAATAGTGCGCCGAACATCCGGATCCGCTGCTGGCAAAGGCGACAAACCTTCCAGTAGTGCTTTGTAATACAGCATGGTACCGCCCACCAGCAAAGGGATCTTGCCATCGGCGACAATCTTGTGCATCTCGTTAAGCGCATCTCGCCGAAAATCAGCGGCCGAATAGGATTCACTTGGGTCCAAAATATCGATCAAACGATGAGGAGCAAGGCTTTGCTCGCGCGCGTCGGGCTTGGCGGTGCCTATGTCCATGCCTCGATAGATCAGTGCGGAGTCGACCGAAATGATCTCAACGGGAAATCGCTGGCGTAATCGAATCGCGAGCTCTGTTTTGCCTGAAGCGGTTGGGCCCATCAAAAACAGAGCAAGGGGTAATTGGTCATTCATAATGTCATTGCTGCAATGGTAGCAGAGTAGTCTACGGGACGAACAAATTGTCGATCATCGAGTGGCAACTGACCGTGCCATAACTGCTCGAGTTCTGCGATGATGTGTATCGCTTCCGATAAAGTGTAGTCGCTTTTTGTTTGAGTAATCTTATTGGTTAACCATCTCACCAGTGCCGGCTCATCTAACGCCTGCGCGGAATAAGTGGCCGCGTAAGATAACAGATCTGGCAGCAATTGTTGCAGGTTTTGCTGACGAAGCGGTTGCGGTACGCCCATCACCAAGAGCCCTTGCTGACCTCTTGACTTAAGTTGGATACCCAAACGCAGCAAAAGTTCGTGATATTGCTCAGCACTTTCCAACAATGGGCTTTCGAGCTTCAGCGAGAGGGGGACCAACAACGGCTGACTGGTCAGTGGGCCTAGCTTGGTATTCAACTGCCCATTGATTCGCCACCACTCAGCTCTCACCAAAGAGACCAACTGAGAGTGCGACTTATCTGCCATTAACACGTACTGCCCTGCAACAATGCTGATGGCTTTCCCTAAAGCGACGATCGATGTGGCTTGCACGACCGGAGCAGACTCCTCGTGTGTCAGCGCTTCATCGCTCAGAGACTCCTCACTGAATGACTCTGAGCGCACGTAAGAGTTCTGCGTTTCTTTGGTCGCCTTTTCTTCTGTCGCAGATTCATCCTCTGTTGCAGAGAGTAAGGTTTGATAAACCCTGAGCTCCGCCTGAGAAGGCGCGGACTCCATCTTCGCGCCGCGCGCCTGAACACTGCGAGCGGGTTCGCTGCGACTTTGTGCCCAGGAGTGAGACACCTCTCGTTCATTAACTCGGCTCTCATTGCGAGCGGTAGGCTCGGGTTTCACATAGTCAGCGCGACCTGGATAGGCAGGGACGTGCTCGGCGGCGTCAAAAGATGGAGTGTGATCATCATGAAACGCCGATTGGCTCTGCTCAGGCTTATCAATGTGTGCTCCCTGAACAAGGGCATCCGTAAGGGCTTGATAGATAAAGTCATGCACCAGGCGCGCTTGGTGAAAGCGCACTTCATGCTTAGCAGGATGAACATTGACGTCAACATGATGTGGATCGAGCTCGATAAAAAGCACATACGCCGCAAATTGTTCAGGCTTCAAGCTGGTTTCGTAGCTTTGACGAATCGCATGATTGATGAGCTTGTCACGCATCATGCGCCCATTGACGTAGCAATATTGCAGATCGCTTTGTGCACGCGCGCCTTGTGGCGTCGTGACCCAGCCATGCAGTTTGAGTCCTTGGTGCTCCAGCTCAATTTTCAGCATGTGGCGGACAAAACCGCTACCACAGACCGCTGCAATACGCTTTTCCGCTTGCGACTCTGTCTTCGCGGCGCGGTATTGTTTAACCAACTTGCCATTGTGGCGTAAGTTGATCGAGACATCAAAACGACTTAGAGCGATGCGTTTGAGCAGCTCATCGATATGAGTAAACTCGGTTTTCTCGGTACGAAGAAACTTGCGACGCGCGGGGGTATTGAAAAACAGATCTAAGACTTCGACTGTCGTGCCAATCGGGTGCGCAGCCGGTTGAATCTTAACGGCCATATCACGCCCTTCGCTGTACGCTGACCACGCAGCATCTTGCGTCGCGGTACGCGATGTCAATGTCAGACGAGCAACAGAACTAATACTCGCTAACGCTTCACCGCGAAAGCCCAAGCTCATGATGGCTTCCAAATCGTCCAAGGTGTGAATTTTCGAGGTCGCATGGCGACTGAGCGCGAGACCCAACTCGTCTTTTTCAATCCCGCTGCCATTGTCACGAACACGGATCAGTTTAGCGCCGCCCTTTTCGATATCAATATCAATGCGGCTAGCGCCCGAGTCGAGGCTATTTTCCACCAACTCTTTCACCACGGACGCAGGGCGTTCCACCACCTCTCCGGCAGCAATTTGGTTGGCTAAACGCGCGGGAAGAATTTTAATCGTCATTCAGGCTACCCACGTTTATTTATTGGGGATGATCAGTACCTGACCAATCGCAAGCTGATCGGAGCGCAAGTTATTGGCGCTGCGAATACTGCTTACACTGACGTCATACTGGCTGGCGATTTTACCCAAAAATTCGCCGCGCTTGACGGTGTGTTTACGCAGTGGCTTATCTTTCATCGTCACAGTAATTTTGAGTTTTTGTCCCAGCTTAAGCACGTCCGATGTCAAGTTGTTTTCGCGGCGGATATCCGCTACCGAGACTTTGTAATGCTCTGCAATTTTACCCAGATATTCGCCCCGCTGAACTTCATGTATCAAGGTTTCCGTCTCGACCGGGTTACTGATCTTCGGCACTGCCACCGCCGATGTCGCGCCAGGGATGGTTAAACTCTGCCCCACCGCCAAACTGGTGCTCTTTAGCTTGTTGGCCTGCATGATGGCTTGAGTGGTAGTGCCATAACGTTTCGCTATCACCGACAAAGATTCACCGCGCGAGACCTTATGCTTAATCGCTTTCCCGCGATTGGCAAATAACGTTCCTTCTGGAGGGTTCGATTCAAAATATTGGACGATCGCTTTCACCAGTGCTCGCGCCAGTTTGTCTTGGTGGCTGCGTTGGAACAGCAATTTTTCTTCTGCCGGGTTTGAGATAAAGCCCGTCTCGACCAATACCGAAGGAATGTCGGGGGATTTCAATACTGCCAAGCTCGCATTGACCGGATCTTTCTTATGCAAGTGCACGCCCGCCTTGGTCATTTCAGACAGAATATTGGTCGCGACCTTATAGCCCTCTTTCTGGGAGTGGCTAAACTGAAGATCAAGCAAGGTTTGGCTGACATTGCGATCGCTGTTGTTCTTTGCCAACACTTCGCCAGCTCCCCCTAGCAACTGCGACTGCTCTTCGTGGTTTTCGACCCATCGAGCAATTTCAGAGTTCGCGCGCTTGGTGTTGAGCACAAACACCGAGCCCCCCCTAGGCTTAGGCGAGTTAAACGCATCGGCATGCACGGAGACCAACAAATGCGCTTGATTTTCGCGAGCGATCTCCGAGCGCTTGTTAAGGTTTACGTAATAGTCGCCGCGACGGGTGAGCACGGCTTTCATACCAGGTACCGCGTTAATTTGCGCCGCTATTTTTTGCGAGATCGCTAACGTTGCGTGCTTTTCATATTTTCGTGTTGGCCCGATAGAGCCCGGGTCCTCACCACCATGGCCCGCGTCTATCGCCACGACGATATCGGCATTACCCAGTAGTTGGGAGGCATCTCGACTCACTTTAGGCGCAGAGGTACTCGGCGCGGACGAGTTCGCTCGCTCAGCATGAGGCATATCAATCACCAAGCGGTGACCGTACTGGCCGCCAGGCGTTGGGGCCAGTTTGAACAGTTGTGGCGCCGACTTACGCTTCAACTCAAACACCAAACGATAGGTTGATTTTTCCGGCGGTGAACTGTTGCGGATTTTGCTTAGCACCGGGCTATCTGAAACGTTAATCGGCAGTTTCGTTTTCAGCGTTGTCTGCTTAAGGTCGACCACCAAACGTTCCGGCGTGGTCAAAGTGAAGTAGCTGTATTCCACCTCAGACTGAAGATCAATGACAACCCGAGTCTCATCCGGTGAAGGCCAAACACGTATGCCTTCCAATGCGTTCGCGAATGTGACGTTAGGGACCAGCGCAAGAATAGAGAGAAAAGGGATCAATACCGCTTTGAAAAATCGACGCTTCAACATAACTCCAACTGTTCTAATAAATGACGTCCGTAATCACTGTTCGCACTGAGTGACGCAATGCGCTCTTCACCGTGATAGCGCAGTTCAATATCCAAATCCGCTTGAGGTAACAACCCTTCGCCTTTTTCCGGCCATTCCACCAAACAAATCGCATCAGGGGTGAAATAGTCACGAATTCCCATGAATTCTAGCTCTTCTGGATCAGCCAAGCGGTAAAGATCAAAGTGATACACCTGCCACTCTTGTAATTGATAAGGCTCAACTAAGGTGTAAGTTGGGCTCTTCACGTTCCCTTGATGACCAAGCGCACGAACAAACCCTCGGCTCAGCGTCGTTTTCCCTGCTCCCAGATCACCGTGCAAATAAAGAGTGGTTTGCTGTGAGCAAAGCTGCGCTAATCGTGTCCCTAGTTGAATGGTGGCAGTTTCATCTTTTAGGGAAAATTGTTTGGTCATCATGGACAAAGGTCTCTAACTCGGGACTATATAAAAATCAAAAGAACAGGAATAGTAAACTGGGTTGGAATTGGGAGACAAGATCTGTTGTGTGAGTATTCGTCAAAAAAGCGCGAATTCTCGCGTTTGGCCGCGTGAAGGTTGCTAGATCCGATCGTTAAGATCCGTTAAGATCCCCGCCCCATTGAACCAAGAGATCCCAGCATGGACTACCAACAGCTTGCAGACAAGATCAAAGTTTGGGCTAAAGAGCTCGGATTTCAAAAAGTCGGTATCTGTGATGTCGATTTGACTCGCCATGAGCGCGCTCTGCAAGCCTGGCTGGATGCTGGCTATCATGGTGACATGGATTGGATGGCAAGACATGGCATGATGCGCGCGAGACCGGATGAGCTATTGCCAGGGACAGTAAGAGTGATCAGTGCGCGAATGGATTACTTACCCCCAGAAGCGGAATTTGCCTCTAACCTCGCCAATCCAGAGCACGCCTATGTGAGCCGCTATGCGCTAGGGCGCGATTACCACAAATTGGTGCGCAACCAGTTAAAAAAACTCGGTCAACGTATTGAGCAAGAGGTTGGCGCCTTCGGCTATCGACCTTTTGTCGATTCTGCGCCGATTTTAGAACGGCCTCTCGCTGAAAAAGCCGGACTTGGTTGGACGGGTAAACATTCGCTTATCATTGACGAGTCCTGCGGCTCTTGGTTTTTCTTAGGTGAGCTTCTCATTGACTTGCCGCTGCCTGTTGACCCGCCTCACCAAGGTGATTGCGGCAAGTGTACCGCTTGCATGACCTCTTGCCCAACGCAGGCGATCGTTGATGACGGTGTGGTCGACGCAAGACGTTGTATCTCCTACTTGACCATAGAGTTCGACGGTATCATACCGGAAGAGTTTCGCCGCCCGATGGGCAACCGAATATACGGCTGCGATGACTGCCAACTTGTATGCCCTTGGAGTCGCTACTCGCCACTCACCAAAGAGTCTGACTTCCATCGAAGAGCAGCACTGAAAGACCCGGAGTTGTTGTCGCTGTTTCTGTGGGACGAGGAGACTTTTCTCACCAATATGCAAGGCTCAGCCATTCGTCGCATTGGGCACAAACAATGGCTCCGCAATATTGCCATCGCCTTAGGTAATGCCCCTTATCGCCAAGCGATTGTGGATGCCCTCACACAACGCCTTGGACTTTGCAGTACATTAGATGTGCACATTGAATGGGCGCTGGAACAACAACGCTCACAAAGCCACTACATCTCCAACAAACAGCAAAGACTGATTCGAATAATAGAAAAAGGAATGCCTAGAGATGCATAATGCTTGCCGAATTCATCAACGCAGAGTTTGAGGTTGTTCTAAAAACGGCAATGTGGAAAAAAATGAGATGTGCGGCAAATTTACTGAAAGTTGAAAAAGTTAATCACACTGTCCACCAATGATTAAGATCAAAAAACAAGCACTTAATGATCAAAAAACCGGTTTACCCTGCTTATTGAAATTTACTTTAAATAGATAAAAATCAACAACTTAACAAAAAACCAAACACCCATAACCTGATAAAACACCAAGAAAGATCCTCCTGCATAGCGCTTATACAAAGACTAAATTCAGGTTACCCACGAACTTATCCACAGAATGAAAAATGTGGATAACTCTGTTAGTTAGATCTGGGGCGTTGAGTTGAAAACACGCGCAAGGCCCATCGCCATTGCTGTGTAATCTTGGAGACAAACAAAAAAACGTCACAATTGACGCTTAGAGGTTCTAATTTGGGGGATGATGCTTCTCAGCATTAGAAAGAGCAGGTATAGCGAATCACAACACGCTTCATTGGGTTGCGGGGGGCCAGATTTGAACCGATGACCTTCGCCGGGTTTTATGAATGGCTGAGCCCGACGAACTAGCTAATCATAACACCTTTAAAATTGGTTGCGGGGGCCGGATTTGAACCGATGACCTTCGCTAGGTTTTATGAATGGCTGAGCCCACGAGCTAGCGAATCATAACGCCTTTAAAATTGGTTGCGGGGGCCGGATTTGAACCGACGACCTTCGGGTTATGAGCCCGACGAGCTACCAAGCTGCTCCACCCCGCGTCCGTATTGTGTCACCGTTAAGCACGATGAAGGCTATCAAACTGGAGCGACACACGAGGTTCCCTATTCATAAACAGAAAGGCGTGACCTCAACCTTGGTAAGGTTGCGCTCTACCAACTGAGATAGTGTCGCATTTTGTCACCGTTGAGCACGATGACACCTATCAAATTGGAGCGACACACGAGGTTCGAACTCGTGACCTCAACCTTGGCAAGGTTGCGCTCTACCAACTGAGCTAGTGTCGCATTTTGTCACCGTTAAGCACGATGAAGGCTATCAAAATGGAGCGACACACGAGGTTCGAACTCGTGACCTCAACCTTGGCAAGGTTGCGCTCTACCAACTGAGCTAGTGTCGCATATCAACAGCGCTTGCTATTGATTGAATTTGGTTGCGGGGGCCGGATTTGAACCGACGACCTTCGGGTTATGAGCCCGACGAGCTACCAAGCTGCTCCACCCCGCGTCCGTATTGTGTCACCGTTAAGCACGATGAAGGCTATCAAAATGGAGCGACACACGAGGTTCGAACTCGTGACCTCAACCTTGGCAAGGTTGCGCTCTACCAACTGAGCTAGTGTCGCATATCAACAGCATTTGCTATTGATTGAATTTGGTTGCGGGGGCCGGATTTGAACCGATGACCTTCGCTAGGTTTTTGAATAGCTGAGCCCGACGAGCTAGCGAATCACACCACCTTTAAAATTGGTTGCGGGGGCCGGATTTGAACCGACGACCTTCGGGTTATGAGCCCGACGAGCTACCAAGCTGCTCCACCCCGCGTCCGTATTGTATCACCGTTAAGCACGATGAAGGCTATCAAAATGGAGCGACACACGAGGTTCGAACTCGTGACCTCAACCTTGGCAAGGTTGCGCTCTACCAACTGAGCTAGTGTCGCATTTTGTCACCGTTAAGCACGATGAAAGCTATCAAACTGGAGCGACACACGAGGTTCGAACTCGTGACCTCAACCTTGGCAAGGTTGCGCTCTACCAACTGAGCTAGTGTCGCTTTTCAACAACGTTTCCGCTGTTCAGGGCTGCGAATTATAAGAGCATTTTTTTGTGATGCAAGTCC